>DAOOQY010000764.1:0-2875 GCA_035389025.1 Verrucomicrobiota bacterium | reverse complement strand
TGACCTTGCGGAGGCTGTCCGGCAGCCGGGAGATGTCCTTGAGGTCTTCGTTCGAGCAGTCGAACCCGCCACGATCGACCCAGACCCAGCCATCGGTCCCGATCCACTTCGTGCCGCCGCGGATGTCACCGTGGCCGCCGGCAATGATCATGGTCACGCCCTCGGCATAGGTGCACGTGATGCGGTACCTGGTGCAGGTGTTCCAGACTGCATCCTTTGCAGGAAACTCGCCCTGCCCCTCGACCTCGATTGGGCCGGTGTTGTCGAAACCCAAACCCCAATGCCCAATGTCACAGTGATGTCCGATCCAATCGAGCAATTGCCCCCCTCCGACGTTGTAGTTCCAGCGCCAGTTCATGTGGACGCGCGTCTTGACGTACGGTTCCACTTGGGACGGACCGAGCCACGTCTCGTAGTCGAGTTCAGGCGGGGGCGCCGACACCGCGACGTCCCAACCCGGGGTGGCGGGCGTCAGGTGAGCAAGGTTCTTCGGCGCGCCGGCAACCCCTTCGAGTTTCTTGAGCAGTTCCGGGGCCGTCCCCGCAAAGTCATGGTGGCCGGCGGGCAGGCCGACTTCGACTCGACTGACCTTGCCGATCAGCCCGTTCTGGACGATCTCGACCGCTTTGTGGAAGTTCTCGACCGACCGTTGCCATGACCCGGTCTGCCAGATGCGCCCGTGTTTCTGAACCGCGCTCACGATGGCCTGCTGCTCGGCAATGGTCCGGGCCAGCGGTTTCTCGCCGTAAATGTCCTTGCCGCTTTCGGCGGCGGCCACAGCGGCAAGCGCGTGCCACGTGTCGGGCAAGGCCAGCATGACCGTATCGATGTCTTTTCGGGCCATCAGTTCGCGATAATCGTGGTAGGCTTTGCAGTCCTGATTGCCATACTTCCGGTTGATCGCGTCGACCGCCGAAGCCAGGTGGTTCTTGTCCAAATCGCAGACGGCAACAACCTGGCAGTCCTTCTGATTCATGAATGCGCCGGTGTTGCCGGGACCTTGCATCCCCCAGCCGACGGCGCCCAGTGTGATGCGCTCCGACGGCGCGACAGCACCATCGGCGCCCAGGGCGCTGGACGGGATAATCGTTGGCGCGGCGAGCGCGCCGGCGGTGATCGTGAGGAACTGGCGGCGGGAAAGACCGGGAGAAAGCGAACGTGTTGTCATGAGCGGCATGGTGGAATGCGGCAGCCGGGATTTCGAGCAGAAAAACACGGCGAAAAACCGCGATTCCACGCAACGCGACGAGGCATCCCGCCCCGAGTGTCACACAGCGCTTCCCGACGTCCGCTGTCCAGGCCCCTTACCGCGCGACGCGATCGAGGACTCGCCCGTCGGCGCCGATCAGGGTCACGTCCAGTGCCATTTGCCCCGAGGCATGCGTCGAACAACTCAGACACGGATCAAAGGCGCGAATCCCCGCCTCGACTCGATTGAGCATCGCCTCCGGGATTTCGGGTCCCTGGATGAAATGGCGGGCAATCTGGGTGACGGTGCGGTTCATGGCCAGGTTGTTCTGGCCGGTGGCGATGATCAGGTTGACGCGTTGGATCAGGCCGTTGGCATCGACCTGATAATGGTGGAAAAGGGTGCCCCGCGGCGCTTCACTCGCCCCGACGGCCTCCCGGCGGTTGATCCCGGCATCCGCCCTCAACTGCTTGCTCGCCAGGTCCGGGTCGTCAATCATCCGCTCGATCCGCTCGATGCTGGCGAGAATCTCGATCAGCCGGGCGTAATGGTACAGGAAAGACGATGTCACCGCGCCCCACCCCATGCTCTTGAAGTTCGTCAATTCCGCGTCCGCGAGCGGCGTGCCCATCTGGCGGCAAATGTTGAGGCGCGCCAACGGTCCGACACGGTAGATGCCCCCTGGATAACCGAGCGGACGGTAGTACGGCGATTTGAGGTAAGACGTCTCTTCGACCGCTTCGCCGATGAACTGATCGTAGCGCAGCGGATCGACATGATCGGCGATGATGTTGCCGCCCCCGTCCACGAACCGCAGTCGGCCGTCGTAGTGCTCCCAGGTGCCATCCGGCGCGATCAGCCCCATGAACAGGCTCGGGAAATTGCCGAAGACCTGGAGTTCGCGCTCGTGGGTCTTGAGCACTTCCTTGAAACACTCGATTCCCTTGAGCGCAACGGCCTTCGCTTCGGGAATCTTGGCCCGAATCGCCTCCCGCCCCGCTTCGCTCAGTCCATGACGCACACCTCCCGGCACAGCCCACGCCGGATGAATCTTGCGCCCTCCCAGATGCTCGATCACTTCCTGGCCGAATTGACGCAACCGGATGCCCCCCCGCGCAAGCTCCGGGTGGGCGGCGATCAATCCAAAGACATTCCGCCGCTCGGGCGGCGTTTCCCACCCGAGCAGAAAGTCCGGCGCGCTGAGGTGGAAGAAACTCAGCGCGTGTGACTGGACGATCTGGCCCAGGTTCATCATCCGGCGCAGGTTCTCCGCGGCCGGCGGGATGTCCACCGCCAGGATTTGATCGCAGGCCTTGGCCGAGGCGAGCAGATGGCTGACGGGGCAGATGCCGCAGATGCGGGGTGTGATGCCCGGCATTTCGGAGAATGGCCGCCCTTCACAAAACCGCTCGAAACCGCGGAATTCGGTCACATGAAAGCGCGCGCTGGCGACGTTGCCGCCCTCATCCAATTGGATCGTGATCTTGGCGTGACCTTCGATGCGCGTGACGGGATCGATCTTAATCTGTTGGGCCATAGAAGAAGAATATGACGGTGAAGAGTGCCCCCCATCAGCCGAAGCGGATGTTCTCGCCCGATAAAAGGGACCCCTTTCCGGCCAGCACCTCCCGGAGCAGGGTGCGAATGCGGTCCGCCGGAGGTGGACACCCCGGCAGAAAGTAGTCC
>DAOOQY010000763.1:0-2880 GCA_035389025.1 Verrucomicrobiota bacterium | reverse complement strand
TGGGCGGCGTGCCGTCCGAAGGACAGACCGGATAAGGATATCTGCTCATGAGCCTGGCCATCGTTCCGTTGGAGCGTTGTTCGCGTCATCTGGACCGTTTCTTGCGGGTTTCGTACGGCATCTACAACGGCGATCCCCACTGGGTGCCGCCTTTGTTGTTTGACCTGAAGAAGGTCTTCACGAGCGCCAACCCGCTGTTCGAGCATGCGGAGGCGCA
This sequence comes from Verrucomicrobiota bacterium, assembly GCA_035389025.1. Lineage (GTDB taxonomy): Bacteria > Verrucomicrobiota > Verrucomicrobiia > Limisphaerales > J093 > MWFF01. Next base: position 2,663 of record DAOOQY010000763.1, on the reverse strand, counting down.
GCTTTGGGTGGCACAGCGGGAGGGTCGTGACGTGGGCCGGATCGCCGGGATCATCGATCATCACTTCAACCGGGTGGAGACCCAGCAGACGGTGTTCTTTGGGTTCTTCGAGTCGGCTGACGATCCCGCCGTGGCGGCGGGGCTTCTCGATGCGGTGGGCGCGTGGGGACGTTCCAAGGGGATGACGCGTCTGCTGGGTCCGATGAACCCGACGAGCAACGACGAGTGCGGTCTGCTGGTCGAGGGGTTCGACATGGATCCGGTTTTCATGATGCCCTACAATCCGCGGTATTACCCCGAGTTGCTGGGCGGGCTGGGTTTCCAGAAGGCCAAGGACCTTCTGGCCTATTTCATCGACATCTCGAAGAGCCCGCTCGATCGGCTGAACCGGCTCGCCAACAAGTGCCGCCAGCGGAATCCGGACCTTGCGTTTCGTGCCGTGACCAGGAAGGGGCTGGAAGCCGATCTGGGCAAGGTGAAGCAGATTTACAACGCGGCGTGGGAACACAACTGGGGGTTCACGCCGATGACGGATGCCGAGGTCGATTTCCTGGCGGCGCGGCTCAAGCCTCTGCTGGTGGAGGGGTTGGTTCAATTGGTCGAGAGCCCGACCGAGCCGGTTGGTTTTCTCCTGGCGGTGCCAGATTTCAACGAGGCGTTGAAGCCCCTCGAGGGGCGTTTGCTGACGCCGAAGCTCTTTGGTTTCATTCCGTATCTGCTCGGTCGGAAGGTGCCCAAGCAGTGCCGGGTGATCACGTTGGGCGTGAAGGCGGCCTATCGCGGACGCGGCCTCGAATCGGTGATGCTGTCGGAAGGCCTGAAGACCGGGTTTGGTCTCGGGTTCACATCCGCCGAGGCCTCCTGGGTGCTCGAGGACAATGTCAAGATGCGGCGTGTGATCGAGTTGTTCGGGGCAAAGGTCTACAAACGGTATCGCCTCTACGAACGGGCGGCGTGAGGGGCGGGTGCTGGAAGACGGGTGTTGGAAAACGGTGTTGGAAAACGGTTGCATCACGTTCCTGTTCCGGCCCAATGTGCCGTCGAACACATCCCCACATATGAAGACCATGATTCGGTGTTTGAATTGGGCGGTGCCCTTCCTGCTTGTGGGCGTGGCCGGGGAATCGGCGGACGTCCCTGCCGTGGGCTCGAGTGCGGGAGCACAACCTCCTCACCTTGCGCGGATCGAGTGGTGGCGGGCGGCGCGGTTCGGCATGTTCATCCACTGGGGGCCGGTCAGTCTGAAGGGAACGGAGATCGGCTGGTCGCGCGGCGCTCAGATTCCGATCGAGGAGTATGACCGGCTCTACAAGAGCTTCAATCCCGTCGAGTTCAACGCCGAGGAATGGATGCGGGTGGCGGCGGAGGCCGGCATGAAGTACGTCGTGTTCACCACGAAGCATCACGACGGCTTCTGCATGTGGGACACGAAGCAGACGGATTTCAACATCATGCAGTCGCCATTCGGTCGGGACGTCGTCAAGGAACTGGCGGAGGCGTGCCGGCAACGCGGGTTGGCGTTCGGGACGTATCATTCGGTGTGCGACTGGCATCACCCGGATTTCCCGCTGGGCAGCCCCGGCGGGCAGACGCGCAAGCCGAACCCGAACATCGACCGGTACGAGGCCTATCTGCGCGGTCAAATGACCGAACTGATCCGCAATTACGGTCCTCTCCTGATCCTGTGGTTTGACGTCCCGCAGGAGTTCGACCGTCGGCGGGGGCAGGGGTTGATCGACCTGGCCCGATCATTGCAGCCGGACATCATCGTCAACAACCGGAGCGGCGCGCCCGGCGACTACGACACACCCGAGCAGCGGGTCGGCGCATTCCAGATCGATCGGCCGTGGGAGACGTGCATGACCATTTGCCAGCAGTGGGCGTGGAAGCCGAACGACAGCATGAAATCGCTCGAGGAATGCCTCCAGACACTCGTGTTGTGCGCGGGTGGGGATGGCAACCTGTTGTTCAATGTGGGGCCGATGCCCGACGGGCGGATCGAGCCGCGTCAGGTCGAGCGGCTTCGCGAGATGGGGGCGTGGCTGGCCCGGCACGGCCAGACCATCTACGGAACGCGCGGCGGTCCGTGGAAACCCTCGAAGGCGCTCGCCAGCACCCGCCGGGGGCGCGAGGTGTTCGTGCACATCCTGCGCTGGGATTCGGACACGCTCACCGTGCCCAATCTGCCGATGAAGATCATCGACAGCACGCTCCTGACAGGAGGCCGCGTTCGTGTGACGCAGACGTCCGATGGGATTTCGTTCGCCGTCGCGCCTGAGGACCGGGCCGACATCGACACCATTGTCCGCCTTGAATTGGACGGGCCGGCGATGGACATCGCACCGCTGAGCCTGCCGTCGGCGATCCAGGCCAGCGCCTCGACGATCTATCAGAACATGATGGAATATGGCGCCGAGAGCGCTTTCGATGACGACGTCCACACGCGATGGGCGACCGATGCCGGGACGAAGACCGCGTGGGTCGCGCGCGATTTTGGCCGGCCCAGGACATTTCAGCGTGTGCGCATCCGCGAGGCGTATCCCGGACGCGTCGAGCGATTCGAGCTGCAATACAAGGCGGGCAGCGACTGAAGACCATATTCGCAGGCACGCAGTTGGGGGAGAACTTCACCCGATCGTTTGAACCGGTCAGCGCGCGCGAGG
>DAOOQY010000762.1:0-2882 GCA_035389025.1 Verrucomicrobiota bacterium | reverse complement strand
GGGCGGGGGCGGGTCATGGTGTTTCTGGGCAAGCGCGGCGGGCTTGTCGCCGCGCCGGACTGGAACTTCGATGGCGAGCGGGTGAACCAACACCTGGGCATGGCCGTAACCCTCGCGGATGTCAACGGAGACCGCGTGAGCGATCTCATCGTCTCGGAGTGGGACGGACCGCTGAACGACACCAACGCCGTGGCGGCGGTTCACGTTTTCCTGGGTGGAACCAACGGCCTGCCCTTCCGACCGTCACAGACACTGCGGGAGACGGCTGGCCGCTTCGAGATCAGCTTCGTGGTCGGGGCAGTTGGCGATGTGAACAAGGACGGCTGTCAGGATCTGGCGGTGTCGGCTTCCGATCCAACCAGTCCGGTCGACCGCGGGACCAGTCTCGTCGTGTTTCACGGATCGCCAACCGGATTGGAGCTCGAGCCGGCGTGGGTGTTCCACAGCGAGCAGGACGAGTGCGGTTTTCCCGCCGGATTTCGGGCGGCCGGCGACGTGAATGGCGATGGCTGTGGGGATCTGCTGGCCAGCGCGATCAAGTTCAACGGGCGCTATCACTGGGGCGGCAAGGTCTATTTGTTCCTGGGCTCAACCAACGGTCTGGCGCTTGAACCGGCGTGGACCAGCGAGTATCCGCTGCCGGTCGATTCGGCGGCGGAAGGTGCCAACGCCCAGTTCTTCGGCCTTGGCCTCGGTCCGGCTGGCGATGTGAATGGCGATCGGGTGGACGACTTCCTAATCGGCGCCTGGCACGCGACCCACGGAGACTTCAACGAAGGGACCGCGTTCTTGTACCTCGGTTCGACGAACACCATCCCGCAGGCGCCGGCCTGGCGTGTGGAAGGCGGCCGTCCGCGAACTTATCTGGGCGCTTCGGTGAGCGGCGCTGGCGATTTGAATGGCGACGGCTTTGGCGATGTGCTCATCGGTGTTCCGTACGCGTCACATGAGGCGAAAGACGAGGGTGTGGTGGCGGTCTTCTACGGGTCCGAGGCCGGCCTGGGTCCGGAGCCGGCGTGGACGTTCGATGGCGACCGGTCGAACGGCCATCTCGGCGAGTTCGTTTCGAGTGCCGGGGATGTGAACGGCGACGGGGTGCCCGATCTGCTCCTGGCGGGGACGGACTATGCCGAGTCCAACGAACCGTTCACCCGTGTGGTCGTGGTCTATGGCCAGCGCGGCGGGCTGACGGGCAGTTCGAATTGGAGTCCACACAAGCCGCTGTTGGCGGCCCTGCAACAACGGATCGAGCGGCTGCCGCGGTGGGCTGGCCGGGTGGCAGCGATCAGCGGTGTCTTGCTGGTCATGGGAGGTCTTCTCCTGGTCCAGGTCCGGCTGCGGCGACAACTCGCGACGGTGATCGCGGAGAACCGCCAGTTGGCCGCCACCCAGGAGCGCACGCGGATCGCGCGCGACATTCACGATCATCTGGGGGCCGATTTGACGCGGCTGGCGGCCCAGTTGGACCGGGCGGCCGAGACAGCAAACGCGACGACGCTGCAGAAGCTGGGGGACTCGGCGCATCAGACGATCAAGACCCTCGACGAACTGGTGTGGGCGACCAACCCGGAGCAGGACACACTCGAGGGCCTGGCCAATTACGTCGCGGAATTCGCGCGGGGTTTTCTCGATGCGCATGGCCTCAGGTGCGATCTCGCGCTCCCCGACCAACTCCCGCCGCTCCGGCTCCCCGCCCGCGCGCGGCACAACCTCTTTCTGATCGCCAAGGAGGCGATGCGGAACGCCGCTCAGCACGGCGCCGCCACCCGGGTGCGGGTGACGTTGAACCTGACGGATCACGAACTCCGGCTGACCATCGAGGACGATGGCCGTGGCCTTCATGAGACCGGCAACGGTCAGAAGGCCGCCGAGGGAGGCCGTGCGGGTGGGGGTGGCGGCGTCGGGACCGAGGGAGGTAACGGCCTCCGCAACATGCGGGCGCGCGCTGAGGCTTTGGGCGGGCAGCTCGTCATCGAACCGGGATTCGCTGGCGGCACGCGAGTTTCGGTGGTTGTGCCCATCGAGAACGGCCCGGAACGCGGTTGAGCTTCGAATATATGACACCAAACTCAAAACCGATCACGGTGGCTGTCGTGGATGACGACGCCGAGTTCCGCCAACTCATTCGTGAGACAGTCCTTGGCGCCCCCGACCTGCGCCACTTGATTGATTGCGCGACAGGAGAAGAGGCGTTGCTCGAACTGCCGGCCGTGCAGCCGAAGGTGGTGCTCTTGGACATCGTCATGCCCGGCATCTCCGGCATCGACTGCCTGCGGCGGCTCCGGCGCTTGTTGCCGGAGGCGCGTTTCATGATGCTGACGGTGTTCGAGGACTGCGACCGCATCTTCGAATCGCTGCGGGCGGGCGCCACCGGCTACCTGATCAAGCGAGGCGTGGCCCCGCGTCTGGTGGAGTCGATTCGGGACCTGGCCGACGGCCAATCGCCCATTTCTCCCTCGATTGCGCGCAGAGTCATCCAGACCTTCCAGCAAACCGAGCCGGGGAATAAGTTGAGTCGGCGAGAGCGCGAGATTCTCGATTGGCTGGCCCGGGGGCGCCAGTACAAGGAGATTGCCGACGAATTGTCGCTGAGTGTCAACACTGTGCGGACGCATGTGGGTAGAATCTACGAGAAGCTGCACGCCCACAGCCGGCGTGAGGCGCTCGCGCGGGTTGGGGCGGGAGCGTGAGGCGCGAGCCGCCAGCAAATGTCGCGGTCGACGCGAACGCGCAACGGGTGCTGAGGCCCGCCATCGGTCCCGTGGCGTGCACGCGCGGTTGGCGCTGGAGGGTGGGTCGGCCCTGCCTCGAAGGAACCAGCCCAAACTCGTGCGCATCTGCGATTTTTCGGGGGTAGGCTGGGAGGCGGCTTGAGCCGCTGG
>DAOOQY010000761.1:0-2890 GCA_035389025.1 Verrucomicrobiota bacterium | reverse complement strand
CCCTTAAAACTGCGTTACATGGAGAACGAAAAGAACCGCGCCGAGCACCCGCCGCACAATCGGCTGGCGCCCGGCACGAAGTTGAAGGACCCGGTCCGCATCAGGCCCTCGCGGTGACCGTGGCGCCGGCGGTGTCGGCGTTGCCCATAGCCGCCTTGCGCCTCATCGCGGCGAGCGTCCCGAAGATAAACCCGGTCGGCTTGGCAGCCTTGGCGATGGCCACCTTTCGCCGCATAACGTAGAGCGTCCCGAAGATAAGCGCGGTCCTCACGCAGTCGACACGGTTTTGCAAGTCGTCCAAGGCAAAGTAGAAATCCCGCGGATCACCGTGCGGGTCCACTTTGCGATGAGACGAAAACAGCTCGGCAACCCATTCCGGCACCCGGCCGCAAAGAATCGCCAGCGCATCCTCAGGAGTCATCCCACCGCTAATGTTGGAAAACTCCAGAGCGTCAAACGCCACCAAGCCGCGCGGAAAACGAGGAAGGCCAGGCGTGCCCGTCAGCATAGACTCGTAATTGGCGACCGTCGCTATCATGGCGATAGTCCTGAGTGCGAGTGAGCTCTTTACCGACGCACGCAACCCAGCCACGACATCGGATGAGCCACTCTCCGGATCATGCTGGCGCTGGTCAGCCCTTTTATCACCGGTGCAGTCCGGCAACTGGCCGCTAAGAATCAAAAGCCCATCGTCAGGCCACAAACCACCCGTCTCCATCGCGAAGTCCAAGTCGTCAAGGTAGAACATGCCGGGAGGTAAGCCGGCGCGATCGGCGCCGCCGCCCGACGCCCGCCCTGCCGAACCCGCGGCAGTTTGGCATACAGACTTCTTGGTGTTCTTGCCGTTAGCTTTCTTCATTGCTACCGTTTTCATTTTGGTCCTTTCAATTTGGTAATCAGTGCTTTGCGTTGCTATTATTGAGGATAAGCGCCCCTCCCGCATGGTGCGAAAAGGGGCGCGCGTTCATTTCAGAGATGCCGAAGCAGAGCCTGCCCCTTGCTCACCGCACCGCTTGTGAAGCCAACTACCCATGACTGGTGATGTACCTCGCAGCCGTAACGTTCCGCCATGTCATCCACGAAATCGTCCCGCTCATCCTCATTCGCGACATACTCCGCAAGCCTGCCCAGGGAAATCGTTGGCCGATCAGCAAGCAGCGCTGACTTCTGCGAGACCAACGCCTCAAGCTCAGCAAAGTTGGCGAACTTGACCGCCCACTCCTCGCCGGCCTCCCGTCCTTTGGAAAACCGAGAGTCCATGACTCTGGCCTTCTCTGCCCGAAGCCGGGCAATAGCCTCCTGGACGACCTTGTCGTCCATATCAGCTTGTGTGCTGGCCACCGCTTCCGATTTGGGTTTCTGCGTTTCTTCGGCTTTCATTTGGTCCTTCGGTTTGTGGTTTTTTGCAGTCCCGAACTCGCTGTTGACGACGCGTCAACCGCGGATCCGGGAAATCTCATAACGAGCCCCAGCGCTCGCCAACACGGCCAGCAGCCGGAAGGCGTCCCGCCGACGATAGGCGAACAGTTACGCCGCTTGGATGGATTGAGGCTCACGGGACAAATGAGCAGAGGAAGGGTTATCGACCGACGACGAAGGCGCGACCGACTTGAGCGCACGATAACGCGCGACCAGGCCGGGCAGATTCCAACCGGGCCGGCCAGTCAAGGCGCGAAAGAGACTGACGCGGTTCACGCCGAGAACTGCGGCGTCAGCGCAAATGCCTTTGAACCGGATCACCCGTTTTTTGGACTCGCGTCGCGTTGCAGTGTCGGTTTCCATGTTCGTTGTGCGCCACTTTTAACCCATAGGCAGAAGCGTGTCAATACTTTTTTCATACCGTCGGCAATACCACTTCGCAGAATGAAGAAGAACCGAACACCCCCCGCCGAGCTGGCAGGTATCGTGAAGCAAAACTTGCGGGCGATCCGAGGGACACTGTCGCAGGCGGCATTCGCCAGGCTCATCGGAATCGCGAACCAGGTAACCTACTTCCGATACGAAAACGGCAGGCTGCCCAAGCCTGCTGTGTTGCAGGAAGCTGCAAGGCGGTTAGGGATGGACGTTTCTGAACTGCTTGCGACCATACCAGCGAAACGTGCGATCGAGCTTCAGGAACACGCCCTCATGTTATGCTTCGAGCCGGAGGCACATCCCGGCCAGAAGGCCAGCGCTGCGATGCGCGACGACTTCTCTACGCCGGACTTCCAGAGGGCGCTCTTTCGTTCTCCCGATGCCGACCTGGAGGAAGCACTTAACTTTTTCCTGAAGGCGAGCATTCGCCAGTCTGGAATCGTAATCGACCTTTGCCAGCAAGTAGTGAAGACAATAAGGCTGGAGCAAAGCCGGCGCGCCGCTGTCGGCAAGACGGCGCCCGATCGAGCGGATCCTTCAGAGTAAATGACAGCAGGCGACGGCCCACATGGCCCCCGGCAATCCGCCCGCTTCCTCTTGAACCCGGCCCACCAGGCGGCCCACCTGGCCGCCGTGGCGCGACCCATCCGGCCCCCGGCGCACGACCCACCGCAACGTCAAGCCGACGCCCCTGGCCCCAGGCGCCCGCCGGGTTGCTCTTGCGCTTGGCGTACCAAGCCCCACCTGGCCGCCGGCGCGCTCCTAATCTCGCCCCGTTGACGAGGCGCACGGCGCGGCCCACGACTCACAACCAGCCCGCGCACCTGGCCGCCGTGGCGCGACCCATCCAGCCCCCGACCAGGTCGGGCGGAATGAAGGCTCGCCCACCCGCGCACCGGCCCCGAGTCCAGAGGCCTCGCATTATCCTGGCAACGTCTCGCCGGGCTTGTGGCGTATCGGCGCGGGCCGGGTTTAGAGGACTTGCCTGTTGTTCGGCTCGCAGATTAAGAGTCACTGATTATTTCAGATGGCCGGC
>DAOOQY010000760.1:1059-2895 GCA_035389025.1 Verrucomicrobiota bacterium | reverse complement strand
GCCCATCCCATGGCAGGTGCTCCCTCTGGCGGGTGTCACGGGCCTTCTGATCGTGCTGGCCGGATTCCTCGCCGGCTGGTGGCGCCGCGAACGCGCCATCGAGACGGCCCGCTGGCTCGACCATCGCCAGCACCTCCAGGAACGGCTCAGCACTGCGCTGGAAATCGGACGCGAGCCCAAGTCGGGCGAGTGGGGCGCGCTCGTGTTGGGCGACGCCGCACGCAAGGTGGGCGAGGTGGATGTGCGCCGGCTCTTGCCGCTCACCCTGCCCCGTGCCAGCCGGTGGTCTCTGCCCATCCTCGCCCTGGTAGCGGGACTCGGTTTCGTTCCGGAATACCGCAGCCAGGAGTTTCTCCAGCGGCAGCGCGAGAAGGAGAGCATCCGCGAGACCGGGCGCAACCTGTCCGAACTGGCCAAGCGCAGTCTCGAACGCCGGCAGCCGGCACTCGAAGCGACGCGCCAAGCCGTCAAATCGGTGGGAGAATTGGGCGACCAACTGGCCCGCAACCCGGTGAGCCGCACCGAGGCCCTGCGCGATTTGGCGAAGATGACCGATCGCGTCGAGCAGGAGCATCGCGAGTTGGGGAAGAGCCCGGCCTTGCGCGCGATCGAGCGGGCGGCGCGCAGCGCGGACAAGAACAGCCCGGCATCTTCGGACGCGTTGCAGAAGCAGATCGAGTCGATGCAGAAAGCGCTGGGGAGCAAGGAAGCCGCCGCCGAGGCGCTCGACAAGCTTCGACGCGAGCTGGACAAGGCCCGGCAGGCCGCCGCCAACATGCTTGGCAAAGACTCACAGGCGAACGCCGCGGCCCAGGAAAGCCTGGCGAACGCATTGTCGAGCCTGGCGCGCCAATCGGCGGATTTGGGGAGCGCGCTGCCCGGTCTCGAGGAGGCGCTGGCCGCGTTGCAGGCAGGCGATATCGACCAGGTGTTGAAGAACCTCGAAGTCGCCGAGAAAGACCTCGATAAGCTGCTCGAAATGGCCCAGGCGCTCGACAAGCTCCAGCAACAGGCCGGCAAACTCGGGAAAGACCTCGCCGAGCAACTCGAGAAGGGCCAGGCCGAAGCCGCCATCGCGTCTCTCCAGAAAATGGTCAACCAATTGAAGGCGGGCGACCTCTCGATTGAGCGCATGAAGGCCCTCATGGACGAAGTCGCAAAGGCCATCGACCCGGCGGGTCCGTACGGGAAGGTTCCAGACCATTTGAAAGAGGCGCTGCGCCAGATGCAGGCGGGTCAGAATCAGCCCGCGGCCCAAGCCCTGGCGGACGCAGCCAAGGAACTCGAAAACCTGCTCGAGCAACTGGCGGATGCGCAGGACCTCAAGGCCACTCTCGATGCCCTCAAGCGCGCCCAAATGTGCGTCGGCACCTACCAGAGCTGGGGGGCCTGTCAAGGCCCGGGCAAGCCCGGCTTCAAGCCCGGTGGCAAACCCGGCCGGGGGGTCGGCACCTGGGCCGACGAAGACAACTGGATCGACACCCCGCCCAACACGGGTCTGTGGGACAATTCCGGGATCGAGCGGCCCGACCTCGCATCGCGCGGGACCACCGACCGCGGCGAGGGCGAGGTTCCCGAGGGGATGCTGCCGACCAAGGTGCAAGGCCAATTCCAGCCGGGTAGCCAGATGCCGAGCATCACGCTCAAAGGGGTCAGCATCAAGGGACAGAGCCGTGTGGCGGTCCAGGAGGCATTGCAGGCGGCGCAGAGCGAAGCCGAGAGCGCCCTGAGTCATGACCAGGTCCCGCGCGCCTATGCCGGGGCCGTGAAGGACTACTTCGACGATCTCAAATGAGCACCCAAGAACAGATCACGCATTTCCGCGAGACCTTCAGC
>DAOOQY010000760.1:0-1049 GCA_035389025.1 Verrucomicrobiota bacterium | reverse complement strand
CAATCTGAGCCTTTCTCTGGCCATTGTCATGCACCATCCCGCCCGCAACACCCTCGTCGCGGTCCTGGCCGGCGGGCACGTCCTTCTCGAAGGGGTGCCGGGTTTGGGCAAGACGCTGTTGGTGCGCACCCTGGGCGACGTGTTGGACCTCTCGTTCAGCCGCATCCAGTTCACGCCCGACCTGATGCCCGCCGATATTCTCGGCACCAACCTGGTGATGGAAACGCCCGACGGTCGGCGGCTGTTCGAGTTCCAGAAAGGGCCGATCTTCGCCCACCTGATCCTGGCCGATGAAATCAATCGGGCGACGCCCAAGACCCAGTCGGCCATGCTCGAAGCGATGCAGGAGCACAGCGTGACGGCAGGCGGGGCCTTGCGCCGGCTCGCCGAGCCGTTCTTCGTGCTCGCGACGCAGAACCCGATCGATCAGGAGGGGACCTACCCGCTGCCCGAAGCCCAACTCGACCGGTTCTTCTTCAAGCTCCTGGTCGGGTACCCGACCGCGGCGGAACTGACGGAGGTGATCAACAGGACCACCGAGACCGCCAAGGCCGAACTGCGCCGCGTTGTGTCGCGTGAACAACTCCTCGAGATGCAGCAACTGGTGCGGGAGGTCCCTGTGGCCTCGCACGTCAAAGACTACGCCGTCCGCCTCGTCCAGGCCACGCATCCGAAGACCGAGACGGGCACGGCCATGGCCACCCAGTTCCTGCGCTTTGGCAGCAGCCCGCGCGGCGCCCAGGCCCTGATCCTGGCCGGCAAGGTGCGGGCGCTGGCCCAGGGACGATTCAACGTCAGTTTCGATGACCTAGAAGCGATTGCCTTGCCGGCGCTCCGCCATCGCCTCATCCTGAATTTCGAAGCCGAGGCCGAGGGTGTCACCACCGATCATATCATCGCCCAGGTCCTGAAGGACGTGCCGCGGGATGCGGTGGCGGTCGGGGCGTGAGTTGCCCGTCGAGGCCCGTGTGACACAGAGCCTTCTCAGTCCTGAACTGCTCCGGCGGCTTGAACGGGTCCAGTTGCTCGCGGCGCGGCGGGCGAAGAGT
>DAOOQY010000759.1:0-2898 GCA_035389025.1 Verrucomicrobiota bacterium | reverse complement strand
ACGGATGGAGACTCCCGCTGTAGGCCGCGTGCCCCCACGCGGCGCAAACTCCATTTGCACCGAGAACCTACAGATGCATTGGCCCCGCATGTTTCACCCTTGATTTTGCGACTGCGCGGGCATGGAATGGCTGCGATGAAAGTCGTGGCGGCTCTTCAGTCCTTCAAACATCAATAGACAATCTGGTATGGCATGAAAACGCCCTGCGCCGATCCCATTGGGCTTGCTGCTCGTCCCTCCCACAACCTGACGGTGGCGTTGAATCGCCGCTCCTTCCTCCAACACTCGCTCGTCCTTGCGGGCGGCTGCGCCGCCGGGCTGCGCGCGGCGACCGCGCCCGACGGTCTGGATCGGCTCAAGCCGATCGGCCAAGGGAAAGGGGTTCATCCGGGCCGAGTGGTCTGGGTGCATGATCCCGGAGTTACGGACTGGAAAGGCCCGGGTGACGGACATTGGTGGGAGGGCGACCGGGTGAAACAAGCCCGCGTCAATACGATGCTGGCGCGCGCGGTGTGCGAACTGACCGGTGAGGCGACGGTGGCCGGGGCGTGGTCCCGGCTGTTTCGCCATTTCAACCGGTCGCGCGGCAAGAGCGACGTGGGCTACCGCGCCGGCGAGCGGGTGATGATCAAGCCCAACTGGGTGGGATTGATCTACCTCGAGGGGCATGTCAACACGGACACCTACATGTTTATTCGCCGGCACGACTACATGAACACCGCGCCGCAGATGATCCTCGCCCTGCTCGATCAACTGGTCGGCGTCGGTGTGCGCCCCGGCGACATCACGGTCGGCGACACGCTGGCCTGCCTGATCCACGAGTACTACAGCCTGCTCCACGGGGCGTTTCCGGGGGTCTGCTACGAGGACTGCGAGGGCAAGTACGACCGGATCAAGGCCAAGCCATCGGCCGCCCCCCTCTTCTGGAGCAGTCGTCCGGAGGGCAAGACCGGGGACAGCGTCCCGACCTCTTTCGCTGAGGCGGACTACCTGATCAACTTCGCGTGTCTGAAGGCGCACACGGCCGGCGGTGTGACCTTGTGCGCCAAGAACCACTACGGCTCGCTGGTCCGCTGGCCGGTGCAGAAGGGCTACTACGACATGCACCCCAACTGTTTCGCCACCCAAACAGGCGTGTATCGCCCGCTGGTGGACCTGATGGGCCATGCGCACCTCGGGGGCAAGACGGTGCTTCACCTCATCGACGGCCTGTTTTCCGGGGCGCATCCGCGCGACGCGGTCCCGCAGCGCATGGAGATGCCGCCGTTCCGCGGGCAGTGGCCGTGCAGCCTTCTGGCATCGCAGGACCCGGTCGCCATCGATTCCGTCGGCTTCGATTTCCTGTGGAGCGAACGCACGGATTTCCCCCGCAAAGGCGGCGTGGATGATTATCTGCACGAGGCCGCGCTCGCGGCTGACCCGCCCTCGGGAACGTTCTACGACCCCAACCACGCCACCCCGACGCAGCGCTTGACGAGTCTGGGCATCCACGAGCACTGGAACAATCCCGAGGAAAAGAAATACTCGCGCAACTTGGGCGCGGGCGAGGGCATCGAATTGGTCAAGGCCGAGGTGTGACACACTACAAAGGGGTCATGAGCCGGGGTGATCGGGGGAAGGCATCGTCCTGGACGGAGGGACCGGTTGCTGGGGGGAGCACGGCATTCTCGAGGACACGATAGCAGGCCGGCCGGAATTCGAGCGGCGCAAAGGGGATACGGCGAAGAAATACTATGGTCTGACACCTCGCACGAATTGAGTCCGGTATTGCCCGTGACGGGTCGGCGTATTACCCTCCTCCCATGACAACGATTTCGCTCAAACTGCCGGAACGGCTGCTGGGCCGGCTCGAAAAGGAGAGCCGCGCGCGCCGGACCACGAAATCGTCCCTGGTGCGGGAGTGCCTGGAGAAGGCGCTGGACGCGCGCGCGTCCCGCGGCAAGGCGACCTGCTACGATCTGGCGCGTGACCTGGCCGGGTCGGTGAAAGGGCTGCCGCGCGATCTGGCCACGAATCCAAAACATCTGGATGGCTTTGGGCGATGAAAGGCGTGGTGCTGCTCGACACCGGGCCACTGGTGGCGTTTCTCGCCGCCGGCCTGGAGCATCATGAGTGGGTCTGCGAGCAGTGGAAAAGACTGCACCCGCCGCTGTTGACTTGCGAGCCGGTGCTCACGGAAGCCGCTTTTCTCCTGAAGCGGGAAGGCCGGGAGAGCGACCCGCTCTTTGCCCTGCTGGAGCGCGGCGTGTTGCGGGTGGGACTGGAGGTGGAGGATCAACTGGCGGATCTGCGCGCATTGATGCGCCGCTATCGCGATCGCCCCATGTCCCTGGCCGATGCCTGCCTGGTCCGTTTGGCGGAACTCCATCCCGGTGGCATCATCTTCACCTTGGACGAGGATTTCCGAGTCTATCGCCGTCATGGCAACAAGGTCATCCCGGTGTTGATGCCGTAAAGGCAATGGGATCTGACCTGGGAGCAGGCGCGCGGCTACTTGCCTGCGCGTCGGTCTCCAAGCATCTCGGTGACTTGGTTTTGTACTGCCGGTGCAGGGTAGTCTCTCAAACGCTGGAGCAAGTCGCTTACTGCTTCATCATGTTTGCCGCTGTACATGTGCCACGCCATCTGGAGAGTCCTCATGGTCATTTCACCGCCACCTCGTGGAGCATGCGGGCGCCTTGGCGGGCGTCGCCGGCGACATCCGCCGTGAATCGGAGCGCGCCTCCTTCAACCGTCACGGCGATTCGAGCCAATCGGCGCCCGCTCGGCGCCAGGGCCCAGACTTCGTAACGTTCCGGATTGGCGAGCGCGATGGCCAGATGCGCCTTGCCGGCGCGGACGAGGTGCGGCATTCGGCCCCAATTGCGCAGGGTCTGGCGCGTTTCCTCCGCATACTCG
>DAOOQY010000758.1:0-2898 GCA_035389025.1 Verrucomicrobiota bacterium | reverse complement strand
TGACTGCTGGCCGCATCGAACGGTGAGTTGGAAGGGGCCGCCGGCATTGCGCGTCATGGCGGTTTGCACCGCATCCTGATGCCGGGCGACCGCGCTGTGAACGGTCAGATCCCTTAAAGCCGTCCCTTTTTCGCGCAAAGCCATGATCGCCGAACCCCACGCTTGCGCCCAACCGGCTTCGATGCACCAGGCGCCCCAGCCGACGTCGCCCGAGCTGCCCCAAGGCTCCCAGCGCCTGTAATCGAACGCCCGGAACCAGGTGCCGTCCAGGTAGGGGTACACCTCCGATTTGGTCTGGATGCGGGCGAGGTACTCCGCCAGTCTGTCTGCGCCCCGGCGGATCGTCTCCTCGTTCAGAACGGCCGCCGCCTCGTGCAGGCCGAGCAGGGCAAACCCGCTCACGTAAAGCTGATCGCTGACCGGGTCGCCGTTTTCCTGGAGCAGCGGTGTTTCGGTGGTGCCATAGGCCTCGTTGGACGCGGGCAATTGGTAATGTCCACCGCCGCCGCGGAAACGCTCTTGCAGCGCCCCGCATTCGTCCTGCGCCGCGAGCAGGTCGTGGGCGACGGCGGCCAGCCAGGCCCGGTGCTCGGGGGTATCTTCAATGCGCGTCAGCCAGGCCAGCGGCAGCAGCATGTGGGCGCGCTCCATATTGTCGTTCCAGCGCCACTGCGCCGGAAACGCCTTCATCGTCATGGCGATGGCGGTGCGCGCTTTCTCGAGAAACGGCGCGTGCTTTGTGTGCCGGTAGGCCCAGAGAAAGCAGGCCCAGGGATAGGCTTCGAAGTGCGGCGAGTAGTTTAGCGTCGCCGCGTTCTCGTAGTGCTTCCAGCCGTGTTGTTCGAGCGGGCCGATGTCGATGCGGTCCCCCCGAAAGCCGAGTCGGCCCGTGGTTCGCAGATTGGCCACGAGCGCTTTCAGGAGCGCTTCATCCCAGCTCGACGATTTCAAGGCTCCCGCCACGAACATTGTGGCGAGCATGGCTCGCGCATTGTCGTCGCCGTAGTTGGCGATCTCCCAGGCGGGGGCGATCGCGCCCCAACCGATCAAGCCGAAGGCCGGGTGCTCGGGCTGGCCTCTCACGCCGCGGTGCATGCCGGAATCGCCGTAAAGGAAGTTCAGCAGGTTCTCGGCGCGCCGCCGGTTTTCGGGCGAGTCGCTCAGCAGAAACTCGGAGGCGTACACCATCGCGGACTCGGCCTGGCAATCCGCGCGCAGCGCGAGCTGCTGGCGCTGGTGACCGTCAAACCTCACCTCCGACGAGTAACCCTCGAGCACGCCGTGCCGCCCGTCCCCGCCCCCATCGAGAGGGCCGGCCTCGGGGGCGACTCCCAATCCGCTCCGCAGTTGGGCCTCGATGGTCGGCCGGCGCGCCGGTGAAACGAGGAGACCCGAATTGTTGTACCAGGCGACGCTGCGCGCCAGCGATTCCCGCTGCCAGCCGGTGGGAAGCGATTGGTCTTTCTGGAACGTAGGGCGCACGGTCGGTGTGTAGCGAATTGCCGCCCCGGTGCCCATCTCGCGCAGGATCCAGTCCCAGAGCGTTTCCCACCCGCCCGCAGGCGCAAACCGGGCGGCGGCGAAGCCGCTCAGCTTGGTTGTCGCAACGAATCCGCGGTCGTGCCGCGCCAGGATGGGCGAAGCGTCTTTGGGCAGGCCAAACACGGCGCGATTGAATCCGGCGGCCTTGGCCACGACCACCAGCGGATTCGCCAGCGTCATGGGGACATAGTGGCAGTCATGCGCCATCAGGATCGCGAGTTCCGGCAGGCCGGAGCCGAATTCCGCCGTGCTCGTGATCAGCCGCTCCCATTTCGTGGCGCGCGTGGCGCCCAGGGATTGCCCCGGCACAGCCGAGGGGAACTCGGCATAGACGCGGAGTTGTTTCTCGTGTGCCTCGTTCCAGAGCGTGTCAGTCAAGGCGAGCCGCTCCGCCGGATACGAGTCGGCCAGCAGAAAGACCGCGGAGCCGGCCGGGGCGGATCGGATCGTTGCTGCCGGATCGTCCGCGCGGCGAACGTCGGCCCCCGCCGCCTTCAGGGCGACGTAGAGATCGTTGGACGCGGCGCAACCCAGGTGGATTTCGGCCCCGCCAGCGGGCCAAGAGATCGCCAGCGAGAACACAATCAAGGCCGGCAAGGCGCGCCGCCGGCCGGTTCGAATCATGCACCACATATACAGCTCCGGTGGTTATCCGTTGTCCTTCTGCCGTGCGGCGATGTCGAACGCAGCCAGCCAGGCGCGCAGACGGTCGCGTTCGGCCTCCGGGTCCTTGACGACTCGAGAGGGGTGGGGAATCTGCACCGCGTTGACGCGGTAACGCTCGATGAATCGGCGCAACGCCGCCACCGGATGGTCGAAAGGGATCAGCGGGTCCGGATAACCGTCCGGTTTGAAATCCGCGTTGCGATGCGTCCCCGTATCGAGGAAGAGCTGATGCTGCCGGTAGAGGACCAGGCGGATCGCCTCGGCTGGATGATTATCGGATCCCTTGAGATCACCCGCTTCGAGGCGAAGACCAGAGATGGGCGCATCCGCTCGGACTAGAACCTGGAAACTGCCCCATTCGTTGCGGGCGATCGAGAGCCTGGCCTCACGCCACTCGCCCGGCGACTCGCTACGGAGCACGTGTCGGGTCTCGGTCACCACCCAACAGTGAGGCGGAGCCGCAAGGAGCTGGGGGCACAAGGGGATTGAGAGCAGGAACGCGAGAGTGCCAAGCCAGGGCCGATATGCGGAGAGGAGTCTCATGGATTTGCTATCCAGTTCATTCCTGAGTTCTGGATCGGAGTGTACCTCCAAACCCCGCGTCACCGCCAGTGAGCAGTTGTCCCTCAATGAACACGCTTCCCATCATCGCAACTTCCCCAGGCCGGCCCCCGACAGCATCGGGTGCTC
>DAOOQY010000757.1:0-2900 GCA_035389025.1 Verrucomicrobiota bacterium | reverse complement strand
GGCACCTGCGCGAAGTGGGAGCGCTCGTCTTTCAGCATTTGGGAGAGCACAGCTTTCTGGTAGGGCATGGGATACTTGCACGTGAGCATGCGGAAGGCCTTCTCGACACGGCGGTCATCATCGTTTGGGAACTCGCGTACGAGGGACTCCGCCAGCACACGGGCGTCTGTCGCGTACTGCCGAAGCGTCGCGCCGGCGAACCGTGCGCAGTAGTGAACCGCCAGCGGACCCGTCGCAATCCGCGCAGCCGGCCGCCCGCGCAGCGCATCGAACACCAACTCTCGACCTGATTCAGGTGGTTTCATTGCACATTTCCAATTGCCGCTCGGGCTCCGCCGCGCTGTGCATCGCAGGTCCATCGCTCTTTGTCGTCACCTGTGTCGCTGCCCGGAGTCAGGATCCAGCGCTCGTGTATTGGCGCACTGAGGCTCGCCAGCCGGTCTCCGAGACCACGAAACAGACGCACGCCATGCCGAGCAGGAGAACGGTCTCGAGAGGCGACTCGAGCGTTCCGACCAGAAGCTTCACCGGCACGTTGGACACGAGCAGCATGGGCAGGGCAAAGGTGAACACCGTCTTGAACACGCCGGGTCGAAACGCGCCGTCGGGCAGCCGCGCGACGGTGAACAGGTTGTAGTAGCCCCAGACGATCCCCTGGGCCCTGACGGTCCAGAAGCAGATGGTTGCCAGGAGGAACATGAGGAAGTAGTGGATGAGCACGCCCGCCACGCACAGCGCCAGGAAGGCCAGAATCTGGACAATGCTCGGCTCGAGGTGCAACTGCCGCCCGGCATAGACCATCACGGCCACGGCGGATGCCGCGTTGACGAATGCGCCCAAATCGATCTGCCTGAACGAGACGAGAAACCGCGTGTTGACCGGCAGCAACAGCAGAAAATCGAGCCGTCCGGTCCGGACCAACTCGGAGAGGTTCGAGCAGTTCAGCAGGAAGACGGCGGTGAACATCTGCTGGATGAAGTGGCTGGCGCCGATGAGCATCACCACCTGCCACTTCGACCATGTCGCGATCCGATTGGTATGCTGGTAGATGACCGCGATGAAGGCGAGTTGGAGGGCGAACCAGAGCATCTCGACGAGAATCCAGAGCACGAAGTTCGTCTTGAACCCCATCTCGCGCACGACGGAATTGCGCCACAGGGCCCCGTACAGCCGGGCGTAACGGAGCGACAAGCCCCAGCCCGCGAAGGCCCTGCTGTGCGACGAGGTGTTCATGACTCGAAGGTCCGCGCGGTCTTCAACCGCCCACAGCCGCGTAGCGCCGGATGCCCCGATGCCATGCGAAGCGCGCCAGGCCATAGAGCGCCACCACCCAAAACGACTGGATCAACAGCCCGCGCCAGAGTTCGTCTCCGGTGATGCGGCCCAGGTAGATGCTGACCGGGAAATAGAGCTGGTAGGGGAAGGGCGTGTAACTGAGCGCCTGGGCCAGGGCGGACGGCAGGATATCGAGAGGAAAGAGGTGGCCGCCGGCGATGTACTCGAAGGCGAACAGGATGAAGATGAACGTCGAGACTTCGAGCACCCAGAAGGCCAGCAATGCGATCGTGTAGGACATCAGAAACTGCAGGAGCGCCGTCAGAACCGTCGAGCCCAGGAACAACGCAAGCGTCAGCCCATCCGACGGCAGGAGAAAATGCGACCGCTGCACCGCGATGAACAGGGCCACCGGCAGCGCCGCAACCGCCGTGTAGATGATCCGACCCGCCCCGAACAGACAGAGCCGGTACGCGAGGTAGTCAATCGGTTTGAGCAGGAACTGGCTGATGCGGCCATCCTTGATGTCAGCCGCAATCTGCCAGTCGTCCTCCGCCACCGCCGTGAGGGCGTCGACGATCGTGGCGAGCAGGTAGTACGACGTCATCGTCGCCAGCGAGTAGCCGGCGATCTGCGGGCTGTCCGCATTGCTCGCGAAGATGGCCCGCCACAGGTAGATGGTCGCCATCAGCGGGATCAGGGCAAAACAGGCCCGGAAAAGGAAATTCACCCTGTAGACCAGGGTGTTCTGAATCCCCACGCCGACGACATGCCAGTACTTGTTCACCGCGCCCAGCCCGGATGCTTCAGGGGGTTGTGGCCGCCGCGAAACCGAAGGTCGGAGGGCAGATGCCGCGCCTGCGGGAGAGAGCCCGGATCACTGACCTGGTGACTGCGCCATTCCCAGACAGTGCCTCGCGGTGGTCGAGGTTTGTGGAATAGGCCGGCTAGGCTGCGGGCTTGGCGAACTTCGAGTCGTCGATGACCTCGTTGTGCCTGATCTCCTTCACCTTGATCGAGAACTCCGCCCCCGGTTGTCCCGGGATGTCGGTGCGAATGCGCATCAGGTGCGGGTACTTGATCCCGCCCACCACCCGATGGTCCGAGAAGAGCATCTGCAGTTTCATCCGACCCTCCGCCGTGCTGAACTCGGAATCCTGGCGCGCCAGGAGCCCGTTTGCGGCATCGAAATACCAGCGCTCGACCGCCTCTGCTGACGGTTTGGCTTCGAGCACGGACACGTCGGCGCCGTTGACCTTCTCCGTGCCCTTGTAGGTCAGGTTCGTGTAGACGGTTCGGAGATGCAGGTCGCGGTAGAACTCAGCGTCGCGCTTCTGTTTGGCCAACTCGTCTCCCTCTTTCACCCGCAGCCCGGCAAAGGGGTTTTTGGACCAGGCGATTTGCCCGTCAAAGCCATCGAGCATCTTGCCCATGCCCGCGATGTCGATCTCCGCCAACTGTTTGTTGGGCGCTTTGGCGTACTGGGTCCAATCCAGCGCCGCGGGCATTCCCGGGCCTTCGAACGAGGCCTTCATAATCCGGGTCGTCACCTTCTCGATCGCGGCGCGGCCTCCCATGGCCTCGGTGTACCGATCCAGAACGGCGTCTATCTGCTTGTCCGCGGG
>DAOOQY010000756.1:0-2906 GCA_035389025.1 Verrucomicrobiota bacterium | reverse complement strand
GACTTTCGTGTCGGTTCTCGTGCTGCCCTTCAACGGGTGCACGACGCCGATCCGCGCCGACCGGACGACAGCCCGGGCCGCCTACCGGGAACTGACCAAGACGGCTCTCGATGGGCGCTGCAGTCACGATGCGCGCGCCGTGCTCCATCGGCATCAGCTCGAGGACCAGTTCGACGCGCGCCCCGTCGAGTGTCTGCGCCGGCTGCACGAGCGGGCATGTCTGGATGACCGCGGCGACCTGCTCTACGCGCTGGCCGAACTCAACTACCTTCATGGCGAGCGGCTGACGCGAAGCACGAAAGCGGGCGACGTCCGCGCGGCGCGCGACTTTCATCTGGCGGCCGCGATCTACGCCTGGTTCTTCCTCACCGGTCATGGTTCAGCGGCATCCCCCGATCCGTTTGACCGGAGATTCCGCGTGGCATGCGACCTGTACAACCGGGCGGTGGCCCTCGGTTTTGCCGAGGGCGCGCGGCCCCACACCGCGGTGCAATGGTCGCCTGGCGCGCGCGCCCTGGTTCCAGGCACCGTCCGGATCGAGTGCCGCGAGCTCGCCGGCGATTGGACACTCGATGAGATCGAGAAGTTTCTGCCGGCGGACGAGTACATCCTGCGCGGGTTGACCGTGCGGGATCGCCAGTCCGGATTGGGCGCGCCGCTCATTGGCGTCGGCAAAGCGCGCGAGCCCAGGCGTTACGGGCGCCGCGTTCCAGCGACCCTGTTGCTCCGGGCCGGCGGCGATGTGCGGGCGTGGAGCGCCGGCGAATTGGTGGTGTCACTCGAGGTGTATTCGGCTTATGAATCGGGCTCGATCGAACTGGACGGGCGGACGATCCCGCTCGAGACGGACACGACGGCGCCTCTGGCCTACAGCCTCAACGACACCACCGTCTGGAGACTCGGCACCGTGCAGTTCTTCTCTCCCGAGGAGCGCATCAAGACGGACATCTACCCCACGCAGCCGTATCGGCCGGGGCGAATCCCGGTTGTCTTCGTGCATGGCACCCTCAGCAGTCCGGCGTGGTGGGCCGAGATGTGGAACACGCTGCGGGCCGATCGGAGTCTGCGCGAGCGCTGCCAATTCTGGTATTATCTCTACAATACCGGCAACCCGGTCACCTATTCGGCCGCCAACTTGCGCGACGCGATCGAGCGAACCGTGCGGCGGTTCGATCCGGAGGGCCGGGATGCCGCCTTGCGCCAGATGGTCCTCGTCGGCCACAGCCAGGGTGGGCTTCTGGCGAAGCTGGCCGCGGTGGAGACAGGCGATCGGCTCTGGCGTGCCGTCTCGGACCAGCCGTTCGATTCCCTCGAGCTGCCGGCACGCGACCGGGAGGCCCTTCGTCGCAACTACTTCTTCAATCCCTTGCCCTCGGTCAAACGGGTGGTCTTCATCTCGACGCCCCATCGTGGAACGGACTTGGCGACTTCGTTCATCGGGTCCGTGGCGCGCCGCTTTGTTCGGCTGCCGGCCGAAGTGGTGCGGATGTCACGGTCTCTCGTGTCGACGGCGCAGGCTCCGGCGGTGCCGGTCAAGGTTCGTCGGACGGTGCCGACGAGTCTGGACAGCATGTCGCCGCGGAACAAGGTCCTGCTGGCCCTGGCCGACATCCCGCTTGCGCCTGGCGTGACGGGGCACTCGATCATCGCGGTGAAAGGGGCCAAACCGATCGAGACCGGCGGCGACGGCGTGGTCAAGTACTCGAGCGCTCATCTCGAGGGTGTGGCTTCCGAGTTCATCGTGCGCTGTGCGCACAGTTGTCAGGACAAGCCGGAGACGATCGAGGAAGTCCGGCGCATCCTCCTCGAACACCTGGCCGCAGGCGGCCTCGGCTCGGGTCGGGCCGGCTCAGGGCATTCGCAGCAGAAACGCCCGGAGTTCGGCGAGCTTGTCGGTGTTGATCAAGTCAACCCCGGCGGCGTGATGGGCGCGCCAGACAGGCTCGATATCCGGACCGCCCCAGAATCGGACGCGCCGGCCCTGCGCGTGGGCGCGTTGGACAAGGTCGGCCAGCCTCTGCGCTTCCCCGGGCGGCATCTCCCCCTGGCCGCGCCAGGAGAAGCCGGCGCGCCAGTTCTCGCTGATCCAGGGAACGAGGCGCGCGCTCGATGCTCCATCCAGGTCCGGCAGGCGTCCGTCGATGGCGGCCCGGCGGCGGGCCGCGGCGGCGAGCGCTGAACGGGGAGAGTTGCCGCTCAGGACGATCGTGACCGCATTCGTCTCGGTGCGGTCCATCCCGAAGACCGTGAGCATCTCGGCGTATTCGTCGAGCACGGGCGCCAGCGCCGACCACGTCGCATCGGCCGGCGTCTTGAAATCGATCAGGAGGAAAAACTCGGGTCCGCCCGGAAAGACGCGTCCGTGATTGGACCGGACGCGGTCTCGCAGGGGGTCGAGATAGAGCGTCTGGAGGGTTTTTCGGGGATCGATCCGGGCGCGGTCATGGGCCACGAGCAACTGGCCGTCGATCGCGTAGATGTCGGCCTCGACACTGCAGAATCCGTGCTCGAGAGCATCGATCAGGGGGCGCGGATGCTCGTAGTCGTTGTGGCTGTGGGCGCGGGGGAGGGGAGGGGCGGCGGGCTTGTCGGCCGCGTTCGCCCAGAACAAACCGCCTGCCAGCAATGCGGGGAGAAACGAGTGCACGGCGCAGATGATCTCGCGGACGGGCTTGGGAGTCGATCCCCGAGTTCCGAGGGAGGCGCGGCGAAGCCGAGAACTCCAGAATGCGGAGCGCTGACCAGCCTGCAGATCTGCGCTCCAGTCTCTTGCCGGGACGCTCCGCATGACAAATCGGAGATGCGCCGGCGGGCGCGTTGCTTCAAATCAAGAGGCAACCGGAGTTGTTGTGCCAGGGCGGTTCTGAGCTGGGAGGGGGTGATTGGAGAATAGGGACTTAACGAAT
>DAOOQY010000755.1:0-2910 GCA_035389025.1 Verrucomicrobiota bacterium | reverse complement strand
GGCCGGGGACGAGCCGTCCCCGCTCCGGCCTTTGCGGCTTCATGAATTGGCGCTGCTCTCGAGCACCCCGATCACCGCGCTGGGTGCGTCACACCGACCCCCTACGGAGAGACCACGCGATAGAACTTCTGCGGCGCGGTCGCCATAACGCTGTAGCTGTTCTGGGGATTCCCCGGCACGTCGGACCACGGGCCATTGACCTGGGATGCCTCCTGAAGGCGGCCCTGGCCGGTCCACGTCAGGTTGACGGTGTTGCCGCTGAGCGTCGGCGGCGCGAACTTCGCGGGGGGCATGGTATCGGGGCGTCGGGCGATATCGATGTAGCAGACCTTGTTGTTGACGGCGGTGGGGCCGTTGCTCAGCGAGAGTCTGCCATCGGTCACCGACACAATGGCGGTGTCCTCGAACCAACGCACAGTGGCCGTCGGTTTCCCGGAGACAATCGTCACGCCCTCGGCTTGGATGTCGAACGTGCCGTCGTAGTTGTCCGATTCGCCGGCAACGACGTGGACACTGTAATTGCCGTTGGGCAACTCGATCTCCCAGACGCGCCCGGCCGGCAGGTCCTTCTGCATGTGATTGAAGGTGTCGTATCGTTCGTCGGGCGAGATGACATTGTCGCGATTCCGGGCATAGGCCGCGTTGTCGGCATCCCACCCGTAGCTGTAACCGTTGCCCTGATCCCCAAACACCTGGCCGACGTCCATCAGATAGCCAACCGGCGTCTCAGCGGTGCCATCCTGGAAGTTCACACTGATGACCGTGCCGACAATCACCTCGACGGGCTGCGATACGCCGACTTGACCGTTGGCCGCGGTGGCCCTGGCCGTCAGCCGGTACCGGCCCGCCAGGACGTTGTTCCAGACGAAGTTGTAAGGCGCGGCAAGCGCCTCGCCCAGCTTGCCGGCCGCGGCCTCGATGAACTCGACCTTGGCCACCGCGCTGTCTCTCACCGAGGCAGTCGCGCCGATCGCGATGGTTGCAGGCGTTGTGGGATACATCGCCTCCGGCGCCGGACTCGTGATCTCGACCACCGGCGCGAACTCATGAGTCGCCGTCGCGCGCACCACCACACCGTACATGCTCCGCCCCGCGTTGTCCGCAGTGTGGAGGGAGAAGGTGCCGGCCGGCACCTCCCGCACATAGACCGACGAGTAGCTGTCCACTCCCGCGCCCGCCCCGATGCCATCGCCGCTCTCATCGACGCCCACTTCGTCTGGAAGCGCCGGCGAAAGAAGACGGTTGTGCCCGGTCCGAACCGGCACCCAGCCCTCGGCTTCGAGCCAGGACATCAGACCGGTGCTGAAATCGGGGGGATTCGCCGCGTTGTCATCATTCAGTCGGTTGTCCACCAATACGTAGACAAGTGCCGGCGCCGCAACTGTGACGTCGATCTGAAGGTCGCCATTGTCCCGATTGTCGTTGCGGATCATGATGTAGTCTCCGCCCACGAGGTAGGATGGCAGCGGAAGAGTCGCCGCCGCGCCGTTCCACTGGTGCGCCCGGTCGCGGTACGCCGGGACATCTTCCCGGAACGTCGGGACTGTGATCGTGCCCAGGTTGGGATGACTGAAGGTCCGGCCGGTGCATTGCGCCGGGGTGAACTCCGAATCATCCCCTCCTGTTTCGACCACGCCCGTAATCACGGGCGCGTAAGGACGGGTCGTGAATGTCCAGTCCTGGGCATGCGCAGTTCCTCCCGCGTCGGTGAATGCGACGCGAACGCTGCAGGCCGCACCCAGGGCGATCGACCCGGGCTGATCATAGGTCACCTGCACGCCATCGGTCGTCGCCGTCACGGAGGCGGTGCTGGTGACGTCTTCCCCGTTGACTGTGAGCGTCACGTTGCCCAGCGGCACCGGGCTCGATCCATTGACAATCGTGGCGGCGACAATGGCGTCCTGCGGGACATCCATGGCGTCTATGGCCGGGACGAGTTCGCTGACATACGAGGGGCGCGCGGGTCCCTCGACCGGGACCAGCATCAGGAAATTCAACTGGGTGCTGGGACTCGATGATTCCAGAGCGGTCAGCCGGAGCGTGGTCACACCGCCAAGCGCCAGCGTCACCGGCTGGCCGGCGGTGTCACAGAGCGGGACATACGTGTACGGGGTGTTGGGCACGGCAAAGAACCCGAGAGGAGATCGGCCTTGGGTTGGCAAGCCCTGATCGCCCGTGACACGGTCCAGACGAATGGTTTGGGCGCGGCCGGCGGATGCGCGCAGGTAGACCAGATAGGCGTTGTTTTCGAACGTCCTGGTGTAGTTCATCCAATCGCCCCCTACAAAACCGGTCACGTCATAGTCGGTGGCCCCTACGGACGTGAATCGCTGGCGCGAACCATCGTCGGACACCCCCAACCCGACAAAATCCGCCGTGCGATACTCGGTCGCCGCGGCCGTCGTGTTGTTGTCGTGGTAGTCGGCGTCGGGCGCGCCCGTCAGGCCCGCATACCCCGCCGGAACAGCCGCCGGGAGGCTCTTGCCGCCTTCATAGTTGTAATCCTCGGCTTCGATCAGGGTTCCGGCGGTGTCGCTGAATGTGTCAAAGCTGAGATCGGCGCTCGCGGAGCGGCCCGCTTGGTCAGACACCGTGATGTGCGCCACGTAGACCGTGTTCGCCGCGAGACCTTTGAATTCCACCGTGCGATCGGTCGAACTACCGCTCACGGACAACTGGGCAGACACATCCGCTCCGTTCAAGATGAGCCGCAGATTCTCCCGATCGAGCCGGTTCGGGGCGACCGTCGACGCCTTGAAACTCAGACCGCCCAATGCGCCGTAGAACAACGTCTGGTTCGTCGGCTTGAGATCCGTGATGACCGGCGGGTTGTTGATCGAGGTTGGCAGGCCTTTGGGTCTGTGCAAGAACAAGTCCGTATTTTTAAGGCGTAACTGCGACATTGTGGGC
>DAOOQY010000754.1:0-2911 GCA_035389025.1 Verrucomicrobiota bacterium | reverse complement strand
TGGCAGGTCACTTTTCGTGAGCACACCCGGGTCATTTCTGGTGAGCGACAACGGGATGCGTCTGGAGGACGTTTTCTACTCGGTAGCGATTTCCGACAAGAAGATCAAATCCAGTGCCATTCAGCCGGGCGGCACTTATCCAGTAGTTGATCAAGGCAAAGAGTTCATCGCTGGCTATTCCAACGAAGGCGAGAATCTGGTTCGCATACCTGGTCCAGTAATCATCTTTGGCGACCACACTTGCGGGGTAAAATTTGTCGATTTTGATTTTGTTCCCGGCGCTGACGGCATCAAGGTGCTTCGACCTATTTGCTGCCATGAGCAGTATTTTTATTGGGTATTGCGGAGCGTCAAAGTCGAAGAGCGTGGATACAGCCGCCATTTCAAATACCTGCTTCAACATCAATTTCCGCTTCCCCCCTTGGCCGAGCAGCGGCGGATAGTGGCCAAGGTGGATGAGTTGATGGCGTTGTGCGACGAGTTGGCGGCGCGGCAGCAGGCGCGGCACGCCGCCCGCGCCCAACTCCAACAGTCCGCGCTCCATCACCTGCTGGCCGCCCGCGACCCGCACACCTTCGTCCCCGCCTGGCAGCGCGTGCGCGACAATTTCCACCTCCTCCACGACACCCCCGACGCCATCCCCCAACTCCGCCAAGCCATCCTCCAACTCGCCGTCCAAGGCCGCCTCGTCCCGCAGAATCCAAAGGATGAACCGGCGTCTGTATTGTTTGAGAAGATCCAGAAAGCACGGTCAGCTCTCGCCGCTGCCGGTGAGATCAGGAAGCCCGGCGATGGCAAGTCGGTTGTCAAAGACGAAGAGCTTTATCCCTTGCCAGCATCATGGATGTGGTGTCGCCTTGAGGCGATTTGCACACAGATCACGGATGGAACGCACTTCACACCTACTTACCTACCCCAAGGCGTGCCGTTTCTCTCAGTGAAGGACGTGACCGGAGGTAAGATTGATTTCAGCCGTGTGAAGTATATCTCACGAGCCGAGCATGAAGAACTGACCAAACGATGCAAACCGGATTATCTGGACATCCTGTTCACAAAGGTCGGCACGACTGGTATAGCCAGGGTCATTGACACGCAAGAGGAGTTCAGCATTTTCGTCAGCTTGGCGCTGCTGAAATTTCCGCGAAAGTGCATTGATCCACACTTCCTAGAGTTGCTGCTGAACTCTCCAGTTGTTCGCCAACAGAGCGCAGACAACACGCAAGGCGTCGGCAACAAAAACCTCGTTTTGAAATTCATCAAGGCGTTTGTTGTGCCCATTCCCCCCTTGGCCGAACAAAAGCGGATCGTGGCGCGGGTGGAGGCGTTGCTGCGGCAGTGCGACGCACTCGAGGCGCAGTTGCACCAAACCCGCACCGTCGGCGCGCAGCTTCTCGACGCCGCCCTCCACCACATCCTCGCCGCATGATTTGTGATCAAGACCAAATCAGTATTCAGCCCCATTGAGCCTTCCAAGGATGGTCTGCGAATTCTGGCCACGCGCTTTCGAGGCCGCGGAATGCCTGCGAACCGTTATCACGTCTGGATGCCCAATCTCGCCCCAAGCGAAACGCTGCTTCGCGCTGGCCAGGCCGGCAAGGAAATCACCTGGGGTGAGTTCAGCCGCCGTTACCGGTTCGCACTGACTGGGGAGGAAGTGTCGTCACTGAAGATCGGAAAACCGCCATTGGGGCTCCCTTCGCGTGCATCAGTCACAACTCCCGTCGTTCTGTGCTCCAATGACCGCCTGCCGAACCGGCTTGTTCGGAAATCATGGGGTTTGGGGACAAGCTCTACATGGGAAGTGCCAAAGTGCCAACGCAGGCATTGGATCGGCCTTGCCTTTGGGCTGGTGTCTGAGTAATCTTCGGCATGCTTAAGCTATTGCGCCGGTTCCTGCCCTCCATCACCGCCACTGGTGTTTTCGTGGCCACCCTTGTGTCAATCCTCGAAGGCCGAGCCGCGGAATCTCCCAGCAAACTGGAAAGCGAGCCCGACGGCTGGGTGGACGTGCTGCCGCCCGCGGACCTCAAAGGCTGGCATCGTACACCCGTGCCGCCGACCGGGCGCCTGGGTCGCGACCAATGGCGCGTGGAGCGCGAGCAGAAGCTGCTGATCTGCGATGGCGACGGCGGACACGACATGCTGCTTTCCGACCAGGAATTCGGCGACGCGATCTTCCACGTCGAGTTCCGCTACACGAAAGTCGCGGGCAAAGCGGGGTACAACAGCGGCATCTATGTGCGCAATTCCAAGGACGGTGCCATCTGGCATCAGGCGCAAATCGGCGATGCCAGCGGCGGCTACCTCTTTGGCGAAACGTCGGCAGCGGGTGGCCAGAAGAAGTTCTTCAGCCTGGACAAACAGATCACCAGTCCGCGGGTCAAACCGGCGGGCGAATGGAACACGGTCGAAATCACTGCGCAAGGCAAGACGCTGACCCTTTGGGTCAACGGCGCGGTCACCTGTCAGTTTCAGGATTGTGGCCGCGAGCAGGGCCACCTCGGCGTCGAGGGCGAGGGCTACCGCATCGAGTTCCGCAACTTGAAGGTCAAGACGCTGCGATGAGGGCCGCCCGCTTGTCGAGCGGCTGCGCGCGAAGGACTACGCCCGCTTGTCAAGGGGTCAGTTCTTACAATTGACAATGGCGGGGGGCGAGCAGACTCGGAGGGTCGGTGGAGAGAAGGGATGCGTATGCCGGGGCCGTTACGGATCCAGTACGCCGGAGCGATCTATCACCTGATGAACCGGGGTGACCGCCGCGGGCGTTGCGTCGGCAGACGCCCGTCACGCGGCAATGGATCGCCACACGCCTGGCGATGGGTAGCGCCAGCTACGTGTCGCACTTGCTGGCGAAGTCCTAAGGGTCTGTGCAAAAACTAATTCCGGTTTTGCTGGAGGGGATTTGGCTCGC
>DAOOQY010000753.1:0-2919 GCA_035389025.1 Verrucomicrobiota bacterium | reverse complement strand
GCCGGCATTGAGGGGCGAAATGAAACCGTCGGCATTGACCCACACTCGGGCCCGCTTGGCGAAGACATGGCGATCGACCGGAACGCGCGGGTGCAGCTTTGCGGCGAGCAGACAGTCGTACTTGGACTCGATCGAACCGAGGTCGACACGCAGGCGCGCCATCCCACCGCGCTCGTTGGTGAGCAGGACCACGGAATCCGGCGCGGGCAGTGCCGATCGTACGACGTCAGGTGGTCTCGCCGGCAGAAAACACACGGGGGCCTCGGCGCGCCGGTCCGCGTCGTTCACGAATCGCTCGACCGTCAGTCTCGCATCGCCGACATCGCCTCGGGGCGGAAAGCAGGCGATGTGCCCCCGGGCGGTTGGGATGGACACCGCGTGTTGCGGAACCGACGCGGTCGGCGGGCTGGCAGCCAGCATTGCGCGAAAAGGAGCGTCATCGTGGACCAGCAGCCAATGCTCGGGCGGCACGGGCAGAACACGGTTCCGATCCGGCCAGTCCCAGATCATCACCCGCGGGAATGCGGTCATCGCCGCATCCAATGCGGATTCGACATCCTGGCCTGCCGTGGCGGGCGTCAGGTAAGTGAGCGCGCTCAAGTAGGCTGCGGGGTTCTCCGAAAATCGCTTCCCCAGCGAGACCACGTCGATGGCGCCGAGCGTCTCGACCGGCAGGTGGTGGCACAGCGCGCTGAGCGCCTGCGCTTCGCACGCCTTGCGGCGCCGATAGGCCTCGCCCGCCAAACCACGTGGGTGCCGGCTGGACGCCAGACAAAAAACGGCTGCCGGCGGCAGGGTCAGAATCAGATTCGCGCCCTTCAAGGCGAGATCCGGAGGCCTCTGGTCCAGCAAGTCGACCAACGCCGATCCACCGCCAGCGCCGGACGGCAGGCTGTCTGCACGAAGCCGGAGGGGCTGCGGCGACCCGGCGTCGGTGTTCACCAGGACAAGAACCTCATCAAGACCTTCCGCGGAGATTCGCTGCAAGGCGTAGACGGGCGAGCATGGCTCGCTCAGGCGAGTCAGCCGGGCGCCGTCGAAGAAGCACGGATGATCGGCCAACAATCGGTTCAGCCCCGACAGCTCGAGCACAATATTGTCCGCGCTGCCCCAAGCCAACCCACGGCTTGAATGGACATTCACGCGCTCGGGAGCGAGCCATTCGACGCCGCAGGTGAAGCCGAAAGCGCCGCTGACACTGGTGAGAGCGCAGAGACGATTGCGCAGGAGCGACCAGGCGCGTCCTTTGGCCGCAAGCCGCTCGTTGTCATGGGTTTCACTGTAGTGGGCAAGAAGCCCGACGCGCTGGCTTTGGCGCAACGCGTGGTCGATGTAGCCGGCCACCTGGTCGCCGTCGTAGTTCTGGAACAACTCCGAATAGGCCCATTGGAGGCCGCCCTCGGTCAGGAGGCTCTCAGTCGTCTCCCAGGCGCCCCCCAGCCCCTCGAGCAAGAAGACGGTGTCCGGGAACTCCTGGCGCACACGAGCAGTCACGTACTGCCAAACCGGCAGCGGCACCTGGTACCCCGCATCGCAGCGGAAGCCATCCACACCCCGCCGACACCATTCGAGAAAGACGTCCCCAAAGTGACGCCGCAGTCCGGGGTGATGTTGTTCGAGCTCGACGAGGTCTTCCCAAACGGTCCCCCAGGCGCTGGGGCTCTTGAACCGGCCTTCCCGATCCCGCGCAAACCACTCCGGATGCTGCTCCTGGAGCGTCGACCCCCAGCCGGTGTGGTTGATCGCCATGTCGAGGAACAGCCGGCCCCCGCGCTCGTGCACGGCCCATGCCAGCTCCCGAAACTGATCCAGCCCCGTGGCGCGGCGATCGAATTCAACAAGCGCAGGGTCGATCGCCAGCAGATCGCCGGCGGCGTACGGGCTGCCGAACCGCCCGAAGCGCGCGTACACGGTGGGCGTCGGGTTGACAGGCAATAGGTGCAGAATCCGGCATCCAAGCGTGTCGAACACATGCGGCAGTGCGCGGACCAGATCCCGCAGCTTGCCCGAGGGCGGGATGACGGTGTAGCCGCGCTGATCGAGGGCTTCAAGGCGAGCGTCGAGCTTCGGCTCGGCCGTCAAAGTCGCGGTGTGGGTGGGACCGAACATGCGCGTGAAGGCGCAGTAGATGATGTTGCGGGTCCGGCAGAAATCCGGTTGCACGTTAATGCTGACATCGGGGCCCTCCGGCCAGTGCTGCCACCCGCGCTTGTCGAGGACATAGGCCTTCGCCCGAAAGCATCCCACCTCCGCCAGCGGGACTTCGCAGCTCCAGGTCGCCCCTTCGAGATGCAACGGAATATCGTGCCATGAACCCAGGGCAGGCGGGCGCTCGCGTTCGACTGAGGCGATGATCTCGGAGCGGGCGGCGGCGGCCCGGCCGAGGTTGGTTCTCAAAAATGCCCGCCAACGCGGTGGCCACGGCTGGTTTTCGGAGCGACGCAGAGTGAAACGGACAACGTCGCCGACGAATCGCACCTCACGCTCGCCTGGAGCGGGACTCTGAATCATGTCGTTCACATGCGCGAGACTGCACGGCATACCATTAACTTACCCTGTTCTCCGAGAGCCGCCCCTGCGGGAGGGCCGATCCCGCGGCCGCGCATACGCGTCAACCTTGGGGCGGCTGAGATGCGGACCTTGCACTGAAGCTGCCCGGGCACGAACGTGTGCGGTAGCGCGAAGCGTCTGGAGTGCGTGTGCTTCAGCACCGCTTTGGCATGGTATATGGCAATGCACAGAGAACCGCCCTCGGAAAGCGGCGGTAAACCGCCGCACTCCATACGCTCCGCGACCTCGACGCCGACCTGAGCATGGACGACTGCCACAACGAACTACGGCCCAATGACTTAGACAACCACGACGGCGCTGCTTCCAGGATCCACTCATGAGCTTTGCTTAGGTTGACGCGTATGCGCG
>DAOOQY010000752.1:0-2926 GCA_035389025.1 Verrucomicrobiota bacterium | reverse complement strand
GTCAGCGCCACGTTCGGACTGCTCGGGGTCTTTGTCTCTTTCGCGATTGGGTACGACCTGGGAGAGCGCCTCGAACAGGAACCGGTCGTCAGCGCCTCGCTGGCGACGCTGGTGTTCCTGATGCTGCAGATCAGACTCGAGGATCTGAGTCTCGAGATGGACAACCTCGGCTCGAAAGGGCTTTTCCCGGCAGTCGTGATCGCCCTCATCTCGGTGCGGCTTCAGAAGGTCTTCACCGACACAGGGGTCGTCATCAAACTGCCGGCCAACGTCCCGCACGTGGTGTACGAGTCGTTTCTGTCGCTGATTCCCATGTGTTTCCTGGTGCTCGGGTTCTGGTTCATCCGGTTCGTCCTGGGGGTCGACATCAATCAGATCGTGCAGACGGTGTTCGAGCCGCTGGTGTTCGCACTCAACACGCTGCCCGGGATCCTCGTCTACGCCTTTCTTGTCACCATGCTCTGGTCGGTAGGCATTAATGGCGACAACGCCATGGACGCCCTGGTCGCCCCCATCTTCCTCCAGTTCCTGACGGAAAACGTTGCGGCCATGACCCAGGGCCAACCCCTGCCAAACGTGACGGCCTACGGCTTCTTCACCACATTCGTCAATGTGGGCGGGACCGGGGCAACCATCGCGCTGGCGCTCGTCATGGTGAACTCGAAGGAGCCCGGCTTCAGGAAGATCAGTCGCCTCTCGCTGCCGACGCAGGTCTTCCAGATCAACGAGCCGATCTTCTTCGGCTTCCCCATCGTGCTCAACCCGGTCTTCATGATCCCGTACGTGCTCAATGCCATGATCCTCACGACCGGCACGTATCTGCTGATGGACTGGGGGATCATCAACAAGCCGTTCGTCAACGTGCCCTGGACCACCCCACCCATTATTGGGCATTACCTTGTCTCGGGCGGGGATTGGCGTGCGGCGGTCTGGGGTGTGCTGTCGATCCTCATCGCCATGGCCGTCTACTTCCCGTTCGCGAAGGCGGCCGAGAGGCAGCGTCTGCGGGCCGAGGTGGTCGGGGCGGCTCGCGAATATGCGGGTTAGACCTCAGGCCGTCTGGGCGAAGAGGCGCAGCGACTCGTCCATTTGTTCGGTGCTCTCGGCCCCGAGGGTCATCGCATCGAGCAAGCCCAGCCCTTTGGCGAATCGCATGCATTCCTCTTTCATGTGCGACAGGGTGCCCTCGCCATAAATCTTCATCCCGATGAGCGCCTTGCCGTTCGCTTTCGCCGCTTTGAGAACCGACACGACCTCATCGACCGGCCCATCCATCTTGGCCCCTTTAGGGTTGATACGCGCCAGAATCACGTCGACCCAGGGACAGTTCGCTGCGTTCTTGAGCGCGCCAAAACTGTGGCACGAAACCCCCACGGCGCGGACCTGCTTCTTCTCCTTGGCTTCGGCCAGGGCGTCCATGTACGGGCGCATCTCCTCTTCCCACTCCGGGTTGTCGAGGCAATGGAGCAGGACAATATCGAGATAGTCTGTCATCAGCTCGTGACGAAATCGCTGGACGGCCATTTGGGTCGATCTCCGCTTAAAATCCGCCGGCACTTGCGAGGGCTGGCCGTCATAGCGATACCAGAGCTTGGTCAGGACGGTGACCTTGTCGCGCGGGAGCGACTTGAGGACTTCGCGGAAGTAGACGTGCGAGCCGTACAAATCCGCCATATCGAAGAACGTGATCCCACGGTCGTAATCGTGCCGGAGCAAGGTCGTGAGCTTCTCGAAGCCCATGCGGGTGTGATTGGATTGCCGATTGCCGCCGCTCATGCCCGTTCCCTGGCCAATGCGCGAGAGGGTGATGCCGGTCTTTCCCAGCGAGCCTTGCGGGGGGGCGTCGGGGCTGGGGCCGGCCTGGGCGCGCACAACGCTGTACAAGCAGGCGGACCCGCCCGCCAGGGAAGCGAGGAAGTGTCGTCGGCCGATGCGGTTCGTAGGTGTTCTCATAAAAAGACTATGGCCGGGTTACCACCCGGCCACATCTTACACAAGAAACAACTTTGAGAACTCTTGCTGCCGCTCAGCACCCCGGGGCATCCGCCCCTTCGAAATCTCAATGACGTATGCACAATAGCCGAAACGACGATCCCGCATAGTCACCAGTTCTGGGGACACGTGCCACCCCTCCGCTTAGCCCCGCCCCAACGGCGCGGTCAATCGCACCACGGTGCCGCCTTCGGACGCCGGGCTGATTTCGAATCGGCCGCCCACATCCTCCAAACGCTGCCGCATGTTGCGCAGACCGTTGCGGGACGATGCGCGCGCAGTGTTCTCGACGGCGAATCCGCGCCCGTTGTCCTCGATCTCGATCACGTAGGAGTCGGCGCCGAGCTTGAGCCGTATCCAGACGGCGGAGGCGTGGGCGTGGCGAACCACGTTCGTCACCGCCTCCTTAACCGCGAGGAAGAGGTTGTGCCGCGCGTCGGGGGGCAGCGCGCAGGCCGGCAGCTCGGCGGGGACATCGAGGCGGCACCGAACACCCGCCAGGGACAGATACTCCTGGGCGTATTTGCTGACGTAAGTCATCAAACCGTCAAGCGTGTCGTTGGATGGATTGACGGCCCAAACGATCTCATCAAGCACCCGCGTGGTGTCCCGGGCCGTCTGGGAAATCTGCCGCGCATGCGCCTCGACTTCGGCGGGGTCCGCCTTGTCGCCTTCCACCAACTCGCCCAACAGGGCCACCTGCGTCAGGCTCGCGCCCAACTGATCGTGGATGTCGCGGGCGATGCGTGCGCGTTCGCGTTCGAGCGCTTCCTTTTGTTCGAGCCGCTCGACCTGGCGCTTGAGTCTCTGGGTCGAGATCAAATAAACCAGCCCGACAATCGCCCCGAGAAGGAGCGACGCCGAGGCCCCGAGGAACCATGGTGTCTGCCAGAGCGGCGTTTCGACACTCACGGTGAAACGCGCGCCGACCTCA
>DAOOQY010000751.1:0-2933 GCA_035389025.1 Verrucomicrobiota bacterium | reverse complement strand
CCACAGTTCGGCCTGGATGAAGCGGTTTGCCGACGAGTGCGACGAGATGCCGCAGCGTGCGCCCACGGATTCCCAAGCTCCATCGTCTGCCCGGACGCGACCCCGAGCGACGAGCCCGCTGAGGACAAGCAGGAACAGGAGAAACAGCGACGATCGCCTCGGACCGATGCTCTGGTGCGCACGCATCGGAAGGCTCAATTCAGCCCGGTTCGATCTGGGGGATTGGGCGCTCAGATGCGGACCTTGAACTGTTCTCCCCGTTCGAGCGAGAGCGCGAAAGCGGCCATGAGCTCGGGGATGTTCTCGAGATCCTTGAGGCTGACGAGTTCGACCGGGGAATGCATGTACCGATTGGGCAGGCTGATGAGCCCGCTGGCGATGCCGCCGCGGGTCCAGAAGATGACGTCGGTGTCCGTTCCGCTGCTGGCGGACATCGCCTCGTGCTGGAGTTTGATGTTCTTCTTCTTGGCGACCTGTTCGAGCCGGGCGATCACTTCGGGGTGGTTGCATCCCCCGTGGGTCAGGGTGGGTCCTTTGCCAATCCGGATGTCGCCGTGGAGTTGCTGGCTGACGGTCGGATAGTCGGTGGCATGGGTGACGTCGACGACCAGTGCCACGTCCGGCTTGAGGGAATAGGCGATCTGGCGCGCGCCCAGGAGCCCCACCTCCTCCATGATGTTCGACACCGCGCACACTTCCGCCTTGAGCTTGCGGCGATTCGCCCCCAGGAGCCGGAGCGCCTCGGCCACCGCGAAGGTCCCGATTCGGTTGTCGAACGCGCGGGCGACAGCCAGGTCGTTGCGCAGCAACTCGAATTCGTCGCTCAGGGTGACAGGGTCGCCAATCCGCACCAACCGCTCCGCCTCCTTGCGATCCGCCGCGCCGATGTCGATGAACAGATCGCCGATCTCCGGCACCTTGCGTTCCTTGTCCAGCTTGGTCAGGTGCGGCGCGACGTTGCCGATCACGCCCCGGACCGGTCCATTGCGGGTGTGGATCACGACGCGCTGGGCGCGCGCGACAATCGTATCCACGCCGCCGAGCTTGCGGACGTAGAGGAATCCGCTCTTGTCGATGTAATTGACGGTCAGCGCAATTTCGTCGGCATGCGCGGCGAGCATGAGGCGAGGCGAACCGCCCTTGTTCAGAACGGCAACGCAATTGCCGTAGGCGTCCGAGAAGGTCTCCTCGGCGTAAGCGCCGACGTAATCGAGCCAGACGCGTTGTCCGCGGGCTTCGTGGCCCGACGGACTCGGCGTGTTCACGAGCGTCTTCAGGAATTCAAGCGAAGTGTCGCGCATGGATCGAGTATGGGGGAAACCAGGTCCCGTTGCCAAGCCCGCCCTGATGCCCGCATGAACGGTCAGCGCATATCGGGGGTCAGCGCCCACTCATCGCGCGCTGCGGGACGGGTGCCCCCATCCCGTAGTCGCCGTCGTCAGACGGCGCTGCTGCCTGCATCTGACAGGGCATGTCATCCGATCAGGCGTTTGATGTCTGCGACCAGGGCCCGGACATCCTCCTCGCGGATGTCCCAGGCGCACATGAATCGGCAACCGCCCTGCCCGATGAACGTGTAGAATCTCCAGCCGGCCTTGTGGAGCCCCTCGATCGTGGCGGCGGGCAGTTCGACAAACAGCGAATTCGCCTGGCGCGGAAAGAGGATGCGGGCTTCGGGCAGTTGGGCCAGTTCAGTCTCGAGCAATTCGGCCATCGCATTGGCGTGGGCCGCGTGCCGCAGCCAGGCGCCGTCCTTGAGCATTCCGACCCACGGGGCCGCCATGAAACGCATCTTCGAATAGAGCTGGCCGGCCTGTTTGCATCGGTAGTCAAACTCCGCCGCCAGTTCGCGGTTGAAGAAGACCACCGCCTCGCTGACATGCATGCCGTTCTTCGTCCCGCCCAGACACAGAACATCCACGCCGGTCTGCCATGTGATTTCCTTCGGCTTCACCCCGAGCGACGCCACGGCGTTCGCGAAGCGCGCCCCGTCCATGTGCAGCTTGAGGCCGCACTGTTTTGTCCTGGCCCAAATGGACTTGAGTTCCTCGACGCTGTAGACAGTCCCGACTTCGGTCGCCTGCGTCACACTCACGGCCCGGGGCTTGGGATAGTGAATATCGGCGCGCTTGTCGACCATGCGCTCGATGGCGCACGGATCGAGCTTGCCGTTCGAGCCCGGCATGAGCAGCACCTTCATTCCGTTCGAGAAAAACTCCGGCGCACCGCATTCGTCGGTTTCGACGTGTGCGATCTCGTGGCAGAGAATGCTGTGGTAGGAATGGCCGAGCGAGGCGATCGAGAGGGAGTTGGCGGCCGTGCCGTTGAAAACGAAGAACACCTCGCAGGCCATCTCGAACACCTCGCGGATCAGGTCGGCCGCCTGAGCCGTCCAGGCATCATCGCCGTAGCTGACGGCGTGGCCGGTGTTGGCCTCGGCGAGGGCCGCCCAGGCCTCGGGACAGATGCCCCCATAATTGTCGCTCGCAAAATGACGTCGAATCTCTCGGGTCGTATTCATCCTCAAAAGGCTCTTTGTTTAGCATCGCACCCTGCCCGCTGGCGAGCGGAACGTTGAGCGGTCAGAGGTCAGAGGTCAGAGGTCAGAGGTCAGAGGTCAGAGGTCAGAGGTGGACGTTGAGCGTTGAACGTTTCTCGTTCATGGCTCCCTTGCGCATTCAACCTCTGCATGACGCCTGCTGTGAGTCCCCCGTGCGATTCCGGCACACCACTTCAAATGAGAATGGGGTTCGCAACAACACCGTCTTCGCCGCGACCTTTGTCGGCACCTTTGTCGGCACCTTTGTCGGCCGCCACGCCGCCTGACGACAAAGGTCGCGACGAAGGCATCGACAAAGACTGCCGAGGGGATGTCCCTTTTTGGAGTCATCGCCTTCCGACACAGGCCCCCTCCGACACCGGTCCCTCCGAAC
>DAOOQY010000750.1:0-2940 GCA_035389025.1 Verrucomicrobiota bacterium | reverse complement strand
GCCACCGGCACCGCAAGCGACATGCCTCGAGGAAAGATCGGCAACCTCGAAATCAGCCGATTGCTGCTCGGCGGCAACCTGCTCACGCATTACACCCACAGCCGCGACTTGCGTTACGTCTACAACCTCGCCGCCCATTACAACACGGACGACAAGATCATGGAAACGCTCGCGCTCGCCGAGGCCCACGGCGTGAACACCCTCTCGATGCACGATCCGCCTCACCCGATGTCCGTCCTCAAACGATACCGCCGCGAGCGCGGCGGCAAAATCCAGTGGATTCTCTGCACCACCGCCCCCGTCGAGCCCGACATGGCCAAGTACAGGCACGCGGTCGAAGGACTGGTCAAGGACGGCGCCGACGCGATCTATCTCTGGGGCGTGCATGGCGACGCCCTCACCAACGCCAGCCGCGTCGATCTCATCGCCAAAGCTGTCGATGTGGCCAAGTCCCTGGGCGTCCCCTCCGGCGTGGGCGCCCATGCGCTCGAGGTCATCCAGGAATGCGAGAAGAACGGCGTGCAGGCCGATTTCTACGTCAAAACGTTCCACCACCACAACTATCCGACCGGCCCGAAGCCTGAGGAGTTGAATGCGGCGTACAGCGAGTACCCCGGCTACTGGTGCAAGGGCCCGACGGAAACCGCGGAGTTCATGAAGACGGTGCAGAAACCCTGGATCGCCTACAAGGTCATGGCTGCAGGCGCCATCCCCCCAGCCGACGCCTTCAAGTATGTCCTGACCAACGGGGCTGATTTCGTCCTCGCAGGCATGTTCGATTTCGAGATCGCCGAGGATGCCCGCGTCTTCCGTGACACGCTGGCGGCCATCCCCGAGCGCCCCCGTCCGTGGCGGGCGTAACAAGAGACACCCACGCCTTGCCATGCTCACACGCCTCCATCTCTGGCTTCTCTTCGCTCTCGTGGCGTGTCTCTCGTCCCGCGCCGCCGAGCCCGCGTGGCCCCTCTTCGCGTTGTGCATGGACACCCATGACGCGCGCAAACGGTCGCTCGCCGAACAGGCCCAGATGCTCAGGGAACTCGGCTACGCCGGCGCCGGGCACCTGTGGCTCGACCAGGTGCCGGAACGGCTGAGCACACTCGATGCCTCTGGACTCAAGCTTTATCAAGTCTACATGCGCCTCGACATTTCTCGAGACGCCGCGCCTCCCTATGACGCGCGTCTGAAGGAAACACTCCCCCTGCTCCGCGGGCGCAACACAATGCTCGCCCTGCTCGTGACCGGTGGGAAACCGTCCGACCCAGCCGGCGACGCGCGCGCGGTCGAACTCGTCCGCGAGATCGCCGCCCTCGCGGAGCCGCATGGCATCGCGATCGCCCTCTATCCCCATGTCAACGACTGGCTCGAACGCGTCGAGGACGCGTTGCGCGTCGCGACCCAGGCCGATCGTCCGAACGTCGGGGTCATGTTCAACCTCTGCCATTGGCTCAAGGTGGATGAGGAAAAGAACCTCGAACCGTTGCTCGAAGCGGTCGGCCCCCGCCTGTTCGCCGTCAGCATCAACGGTTCGGACGGCAGCGCCGAGGTGAAATCGGGCACCGGCCGGTGGATCGAGCCGCTCGACACGGGAAGTTACGACCTGGCCGGTCTGCTGGGCACGCTGCGCAAAGTCGGTTACCAGGGGCCCGTGGGCCTCCAGTGCTACGGAATCCCCGGAGACGCCCGCGAACACCTCGCCCGGTCCATGGCGGCCTGGCGCGCTCTGGTTCCGACGACACCGGATTTCTCGCCAGCGGTGGACGAGCAGCAAGAACCGCGCGCCATGCGCTCGGCTATGAAAGATCGGCCGCACCTGCGCGTCGGTGTGCGTGACGCGGACATCGTGGGCAGCGACAACCGCGCGTTGCAGGCGGCAGTCGATTACGTGGCCGGCCTGGGCGGCGGCGTGGTCGAGATCGACGCGGGCGAGTACACAATGCGCGATTCCCTCCATCTCCGGCCGTTCGTCACCGTCCGCGGCGCGAGGGGCAAGACAGTGCTGCGCAAGGCCAAGGCCGAGGTCTCACCGCTCGCCCTCGATGGCGATTACGGCGAGGAGCAGATCACCGTGGTCGATCCGGATGGCTTTCAGATCGGGGACGGCGTGGCCATCTGGGACAGTCACTCCGGCGGATTCCACACCACCGTCGCGCGGATCACGGGCCGCAACGGCAACACGCTTTCGATCAGCAAGCCCCTCAACGCCGACTGCATGATCGCCAACCGCGCACAGGCGGCCACGGTGTTCCCCGTCATCAGCGGCTATGATCTCGAAGGGGCGCGCGTCGAGGACCTGGTGATCGAGGGCAATAGGGGCGCCAACGTGGCCCTCAACGGATGCCGCGGCGGCGGCATCTTCCTCTACCGCGGCTTCGGGACGGTGATCGAGCGTTGCGTGGTGCGCGACTATCACGGCGACGGGCTCAGCTTCCAGCAATCCAACGACGTCGTCGTCGAGGATTGCGTCATCGAGGGGAACGCGGCCTTGGGCCTGCACCCGGGGAGCGGTTCCCAGCGCCCCGTGGTCCGGCGCTGCATCGCCCGCCACAACGGAGAAGACGGCCTGTTCCTGTGCTGGCGCGTCCGACACGGGCTGTTCGAGAACAACCTCATCGAAAACAACGGCCGCTTTGGCATCTCGATCGGCCACAAGGACAGCGACAACCTGCTCCGGGAAAACCAGGTGCGGGCCAACCGCCAGGACGGCGTCTTCTTCCGCGAGGAAACCCTCGGCATGGCCGCCCACCGGAATCGACTCGAACGAAACGTGATCGAAAACAATGGCCAGGACAACGAGGTCGCCGGCATCCGCGTGCGCGGCCAGACACGGGACCTCGTCTTCCGCCACAACACGATCCGCGACACGCGTCCGCCTGAAGCGCGCAAACAAACCGTGGGCATTCGAATCGAAGCGGGCGCCGGCCCCGTGATTCTGGAAGA
>DAOOQY010000749.1:0-2941 GCA_035389025.1 Verrucomicrobiota bacterium | reverse complement strand
TTCGTTAAGTCCCTATTCTCCAATCACCCCCTCCCAGCTCAGAACCGCCCTGGCGGCAAGCCCGGCAGTTCCCAAGAATCTCGCGTGCCACTCTGGCACACCACTTCCAGTGAAAATGGGGTTTGCAGCGACACCGCCTTTGTCGCGAACTTTCTCGGCTCGGTTGTCGAGCGCCATACGGAGCATGACGGTGCCGGCGTTGTCGGTCTCGAGTGCGAGGAACCCGGGCGGCGCGGGCGGCAGGAGCGCGCTCGGATGCCTCACACGGCGTCGAGTGACCAACCGTTCTGGTAGTCGGCGTGCAATTGCCGGTTGGCGTCAGGCGAATTGGTGAATGTCCCCTGGGCGGCGTCCCATTCCAGCAGCTTGCCAGTGCGGATGGCGATGTTGCCGAGCAACACGATTTCGGTGAGCGGCTCGGCCCAGTTGAAATTGCAGCCGGCCGGCTCGCCTGCGCGGCAGGCCTCGGCCCATTCGCCCCAGGTGCCTTGGCGGCGCGGCAGCGTGCGCGGCACGGTTTCAAGGCTCTTGCCCAGGGCTTCGGGAAACACTTGAAGTCCGGCCCAGGTGTGGAGCAGCGCCCCCTTCTCGCCCACATAAAGCGTCCCTTCGTCCGGCAGCGGCCGTCCTTCGAGGTGCCGCGGCGTGGCAGGCCGCAACCCGCCGTCGTACCACACGGCCCGCAGCGGCGGCTGGGCGGCCCGCGCCGGGAAATCGTAGGTGACGATGGAAGCCAGAGGGGCAGACTCGGCGAACACCCGTGTGGCGGAAGCATAAATGCGCGCGGGCGAGCCAAGCTGCAGCGCGCGGAAGGGCGTGTTGAAATGATGACACCCCATGTCGCCGAGCGCGCCGGTGCCGAAGTCCCACCAGCCGCGGAAATTGAACGGGTGATAGACCGCCTGGACGCCGGGATTCCATTCCTTGAGGTTCATCTGGGTCAGCGCGGGGGAGTCCGCCGGCCACTTTCCCTTGAATGGCCGCAGCGCCGCCGGCCCCAGCCAGAGCTTCCAGTCCAGGTCTTTCGGCACCGGATCCTCGCCGGGCGGGCGCGTCATGCCTTGCGGCCAGACGGGCCGATTCGACCAGGCGTGCAGTTCGCGCACGTCGCCCAACGCTCCCGAGGCGATCCATTCGCAGGCGCGGCAGGCTGGTTCACTGGTATTGGCGGCGGCGGTCACTTGCGTGGCCACGCCGGCTTCGCGTGCGGTCTTCACGATCAGACGCAGTTCGAGCACGGTTCGCGTCAGGGGTTTGACACAACAGACGTGTTTGCGGCGGCGCAGCGCGGCCAAGACGACGAGCGCATGCGTGTGGTCCGGTGTGCCACAATAGACCGCGTCGATCTGGTCGCCTTCAGCGGCCAGCATCTCCCGGAAATCGCGGTAGCGCCGGGCTTGGGGCCAGTGGTCGTAGGCCTTCTTGGCGTAGGAATCGTCGACGTCGCACAGTGCGACGATCTGAAAACCGGCCTCGGCGCACTCTTTCAACTGGCCAAAGCCCACGCCGCCCACGCCCACACCGGCGAGCGCGAGCCGCGAATTGGGTGAACGGCTTCCATCCGCCCCGAAGAGCCGTCCGGGAATGATGGTGAAGGCTGCAGCCGAAGCCGCGGAACGGGCTAGAAATGCGCGTCGTGCGATCATGAGAACTCAGACGTTACCACCCCGGCCCGAATTCGGACGAGACCCTGGTTCAGCCAGGGTCGGTGTGATCATGTCTTCTCTTTTTCGCCGGTCCATTTTCAATTCGGCAATGGCCAGACCGGCCCGGCCTTCAGCGCGCCGTTCACTTCCATTCGTGCTTCGGGTACTTGCGCTGGAGTTCCTGTTTGATGCGGGGGTAATGGTCGCGCCAGAAGCCGGCCAGGTCCTGCGTGATTTGGACCGGGCGCATGCTGGGAGCCAGGATGTGCACGACCACCGGCACGCGGTTCATGGCGATGCGGGGCGTCGCGTTGACGCCGAACAACTCCTGGATGCGGAGCGCGATGAACGGCGGGCCATCCGCGACGTAGGTGACTTTGGGTGTGCGCGCGTTGGACAGCGTAAGCCGTTCGGGCGCGTGTTTGTCGAGCAGGGTCTTTTGGGCGGATGAGAGCCAGGCTTCGATCACCGGTCTGACTGGGCGGTCCTTGAGACCCTTGAACGAGACGGCACCCAGGCATAGCTGCTCGATGAGGTGGGATCGGTCGTCCTCGGTGACCGGGGGCAGTTGCAGTTCGGGACACCAGCGGGAGAGCAGATTCAG
Source organism: Verrucomicrobiota bacterium (assembly GCA_035389025.1). Classification (GTDB taxonomy): domain Bacteria; phylum Verrucomicrobiota; class Verrucomicrobiia; order Limisphaerales; family J093; genus MWFF01. Next base: position 691 of record DAOOQY010000749.1, on the reverse strand, counting down.
GCGCAGGAGCCACTGGTCCACATGATGATCCCAGTTCGGCAGCGTCAGCCGGCCCGCGGCGACTTCCGCGGCCAGCAACCGCGCCGCCGGTTCCGCGGGAGGCGGCTCGAGTCGGCGGATTTCGAGGGGGAGATCGCGGAAGCGGAGTTGGTCCTGGGCGACCACGCGGCGGGCCGTGGCGTCGTACTCGACCTTGAGTTCGCCGTGGATGTCCTCCGGGAACAGGTCGCGCAGCCAATCCGCTTCGATGGCCGTGGCCAGGGACAGGAGTGTGTTGACCGTCTTGTCGGCCCCCTCGATCTCGCTGACCTCGGCGGCGACAAACAGCGGGCTGTCCTGCACCGCGCTTTCCCGAGCGAGGACGCCGCGGCGTCCGTGGACCAACTCGCAGCGCAGCGTGCCGGTGTCCACGCGGCGGGCGACGCGGTCCGAGAAGCCGATCAGGATGCATTTCTGGAGCGCTTCGTCCGGGACACGGCGCGGCTCGACGTCCAGGCCCTCGTCCTTGGCGATGCGGAGGAACTGGTCGAGCAGCGGGCCGATCTGGCGGGCCGTGACCGCATGGATGCCGGCGCGGCGGCAGGCCTCGATGCTGTGGTTGTTCTTGGATGCGTAGTTCCATGCCCGCATCAGGACCCAGAAATCCGACGAAGCGCGGTCGCCAAACAAATCCTCGCGAAACGCCGCAACC
>DAOOQY010000748.1:0-2947 GCA_035389025.1 Verrucomicrobiota bacterium | reverse complement strand
CCAGCGAGCCAAATCCCCTCCAGCAAAACCGGAATTAATTTTTGCACAGACCCTACAAGTGGCCGATCACGCGCGCTTCCTGGCGTGACAGGACCCAAGTCTGGTCAATGCTGCAGCATTCTATGAAAACCCAGAATCGCCGGACATTCCACAAGACAACCGGCACGGTGTTGGCGGCTGGAGGTTGTGTGGGCCTCTGTCCCTCAGCTCTTGGTGCCAACGACAAAATCGTGTTGGCCCTGATCGGCGGCAACAACCAAGGCCGCGGCGTTGCACTCAGCGCCATCAAGGACGGGGCCGAGATCAAGACTTTTTGCGACCTCGACGACGTGGTGTTGGGCAAAGCGGGTGCGGACCTGGCCAAAGCGCAGGGCACGGAAGCCGCGTTGATCGTCGACGGCTCGGGCTGGAAGGTCCATTCCAAGAAAGGGGAGCCCGGCCCGAGTGCCAAAGCCTCAGGAGGCTCGCACACGAAGAACTTTCTGGAGTGCATGAAAAGCCGACAGCGGCCCAACGCCGACGTAGAACTCGGACGGCTCGGCACCACCATTTGTCATTTGGGCAACATCTGCACTCGCCTCCAACGGGCCGTGCGCTTCGATCCCAAAACGGAGAGCTTCGGGGACGACACAGACGCAACCGCCCTCCTCACGAAAGAATACCGGGCGCCGTTCACGCTGCCGATGGTGTGACTTGAAACGCACAGTCTCGACTTGCCACTCCTTCTGCTCTGCGAGTACAAACCGGCAGTAATGATGCATCACTGCTGCTACCTGGATCACGACAGGCGCACGCGCACGCTGACTTATCAGAGCGCACCTCGAGGATATGGACCAGGGCGAGTCAGCCGAGTGTTGTTGTTCCTTGCGCTAACCGCTTCCGGCACCGCTCAGCCCTACCTTCACGCACCATCCATAGAGACCTACGCGAGACACGATCCACAGGGGTTGACGATTCTCTCGAACGGCCGCCACTTGAAACCCGCGGGCAAGCCTCTGCCGGTGGGCCGTTTCCCTTATGGCCTGGCAATGAGCCGGGACGGCAGCACCCTCTTTGTGGCGAGTGACGGGCTCGGACAAATCATTACTGACTGGAGCGCTGCGAAACCGGTGGTCGTCCCGATGACCCCGCCCACCTTTCAAAGAAGCCCGGGTCGGAACGAAAAGCCGACCAACGCCGGGGGCGCGGACTTCTCGCCGGACGGGCGCATGCTTTACTGGAGCAGTGGCGAAACGGGCGCCATTTATTTTTTTGACTTAGCATCGCGCGAAAAGGCCGCGGAGGTGTCTTTGAACACGGAGGTCGGCGGCCGCCGTTACGAGGACAGCTATGCCGTGGATGTGAAGGCGAGCCCCGACGGAAAATATCTCTATTGCGCGGACGTCGCTAACTTTCGAGTTGTCGTGCTGGATGTGGAGCGGCGGCAGGTGATTGGCTCAGTGGCCGTGGGGCGATACCCCTACGCATTGGCCGTTGTGGGAGACACGGTTTTCGCGGCCAATATCGGCTTGTTCGAATATAGTCCCATCGGGGCGCCGAAGGATGACCGCTTTGACAAACGCGGCCTGACGTTTCCGCCCTACGGTTATCCCAGCGCGGAAGCGCGCGACGGAGTGGAATTTGAGGGACGACAAATCCCTGGGCTGGGCGAACCGAACCTGCCCGAGTCGTTCTCGGTCTGGGGGGTGGACGTGTCCAATCCGCAATCACCAAAGGTCGTCAGCCGTTTGAAGACCGGCCTGCTGGTCGGTGCGGCGTCGGATAATGGGAAGACGGTCGGCGGCAGTGCCCCGAACTTCCTGGCTGCGCACGGCGGCGCACTCTTCGTATCGAACGGCAACAACGACATCATCGAACGAATCGACCTGGCGAGAAACCGGATTGTGGCGAAGCAACGCCTTATGCCTTCCCCGCTTGTCGCGCGCCTGCGCGGCGTCGGTCCCTCGGGCATGGCAGTCTCCCCGGATGGAAAACGTCTTTATGTCGCTGAATTGGGAATCAACGCTATCGCCGTGCTCAATGCCAGGAACCTTGCCGTGCTGGGTCACATTCCGACTGCCTGGTACCCTTACCGTGTCGCGGTTTCACCGGACGGTAAGCGGCTCGTCTGCATTTGTTTCCGCGGATTTGGAAACGGGCCCAACGCGGGCGGGGATATTCCCAAAAGCGAGTTCCTCGGCATGCGCGGTGTGGTCAGCATCCTCGATGTGCCCTCCGATAGCGAACTTGAGTCCATGACCGCGGATGTGCTGGCTTTCAACGGGATGGTGGATCGCCGCGTCGATCGAGTGAAAATGTCGTCGCCCGTCATCCCCACCGTGCCTGGGAAAGTCTCGAAGGAAATCAAGTATGTGGTCTTCATCACCAAGGAGAACCACACCTATGATACCATCTTCGACCGCATTCCTGGCGCAAAGCATGACCCCGGCTTGTTGCGCTGGGGTCTGCATCAAACCATTCAGGCTCCGGGTCAGCCCACGCTGGAAGACGTCGGCGTAATGGTGAATCACAACGCCCTCGCGCGGCAGTTCACCGTGAGCGACAACTTCTACATGGAACCAGAGGCTTCCGGTGTCGGCCACCGCTGGCTGGTGGGCGTGCAACCAAACAACCTCATGCAGATGACCTATTCGGTCGGTTGGTCATTCAGGAAGAACAGCACCGCTCCGGGCCGCCGATATGCAATGGGGTCCAACGGTTCGCTCATTCCGGAGGATTATCCGGAGGCGGGCTCGATGTGGGAACACCTGTCACGCAACGGCATTCGGTTTCGCAATTACGGGGAAGGCTTTGAATTCCCCGGCGTAATCGAAGGAGACGACCAGCACCCCACCGGCGCCCGCGAGGTCGTTAACATCCCCATGCCGAAGGCTCTCTATGACAACACCTGCCGGGAGTTTCCGATTTTCAACATGAATATCCCCGATCAGTACCGCGCGCATTGGTT
>DAOOQY010000747.1:0-2954 GCA_035389025.1 Verrucomicrobiota bacterium | reverse complement strand
CCAGGGGATCACCCGCAACGTGGCCAGGTCCGGTCGCAGCGTGAAGTCCCCAAAACCCGCATCCCAATTGGCAACAGCAAATCCGTCCAGCGGGTCCATATCGAGATTCACCGTCAGCAGGTAGCTGCAACCGTGGGATCCGTGTCGGAGGACCGATTCGAGGAAATGATCGGCCGTGCAGCGCTTGCCCACGAGGCGTCCGAACGGATCGGGGAACCCGACCATGACGGTGTCAACGGCGCCCGTTTTGATGAGGGACTTGAGGTGAGAGAGTTTCATCGGTGGCGATGAAGAGTGGAGAGTGGAGAGTGATGGCGGCAGAAGGGAAGCCTCGCGGAGCACGGGTGCTGTGTTCGAGGTCCGTGTCACGCGTCGACATACACATTCTTCAGCTCGGTGTACCCTTCCATTGCCGCCATGCCGAGGTCGCGGCCCATCCCGCTCTGCTTGAATCCGCCGAAGGGGGCTTCGACATGGACGCTGCTGTGGGAGTTGACGCTCAGGACGCCGCTGTGGACCGCACGGCTGACACGCAGGGCACGGCGCAAATCGTTGGTCCAAATCGAGCCGCTGAGCCCGTAAGGCGACGCGTTCACGTCGCGGATCATCTTGGTTTCGTCGTCGAAGGGCATGATGGCCACCACGGGGCCGAAAACCTCCTCGCGCCAGCAGCGATCCTCCAGCCCCACGTCGAGAAGGACCGTCGGCTCGATGTAATAGCCGCGCGGATGGGGCCGTCCGCCGCCGCAGGCGAACCGGCTTCCGCGCTTGCGGGCGTCGGCCAAGTACTCCTCGACGACGGTCCGTTGGCCGGACGAAACCAGCGGGCCGAGTTGCGTCTCGGGTTTGGCCGGATCGCCGACCACCAGTGCGCGTGTGGCCGCGACGAATCTGGCCACAAACGCGTCGTAGACGGGACGCTCGACGAACACGCGGCTCCGGGCGCAGCAGTCCTGGCCAGTGTTGGCGAAGACACTCAAAGGCGAGGTGTCCGCCGCGCGTTGCCAGTCGGAGTCGGCAAAGACGATATTGGGCGATTTGCCGCCGAGTTCGAGGGACACGCGCTTCAGATCACGGGAGGCGAGTTCCATGATCCGGCGACCGATTTCGGTCGAGCCGGTGAAGGAGACCTTGCGGACGAGCGGGTGCGTGACCAGAGCGTCCCCGATGGAGGCGCCGGGGCCGGGAAGCACCTGGAGGACGCCGGGGGGCAAACCGGCGTCATGGGCGAGAGTTCCCAACTTCAAGGCCGTGAGCGGCGAGGCCGACGCTGGTTTGAGGATGACGCAGTTGCCTGCTGCGAGGGCGGGAGCCGCCTTCCAACAGGCGATGGCGAAGGGGAAGTTCCACGGGACAATCGCCGCCACGACCCCCATCGGCTGACGCAGCGTGAAGTCGAATCCCCCGCGGGCGACGGGGATCGTCTGGCCGCAAAACCCGGTGACGGCTCCGGCATAGTAGTCGAACACTCGGGCGCCGAGAGCAGCCTCGTCGCGCGCGTCACTGATCGGTTTGCCCACGTGCAGCGTCTCGAGTGGCGCAATCTCGTCGAGATGTTTGCGGATGGCCCTGGCCACAGCGAACAGGATTTCGGTCCGCTTGCCAGGAGCGAGGTCGCGCCAGCCCGATTCCCAGGCCTGATGGGCGGACTCGATGGCGCAAGTCACGTCCGCGAGATCGGCCACGGCCACTTCGGCGAACGGTTGTTCGGTGGCGGGATTGATCAGTGGGGTGCGCAGACCGGATGCGCCGTCGTGCCAGGCGCCATTGAGGAAGAGCTGATTGGGCAATGTCGGGTTCACGGGGCGGACGATAGCGAAGGGGCGCGAGCCTTGCACGGGAAAACGTCTGGCAGCCTGGAAACGAATTGCTGCGCGGCGGTTCCCCCGACTTGACCGCGAGACTGCCAAGAGTCCAGAATCGCCCATCAATCATGCGCTCGCGAATCCCCATCTCAGCCGTTGTGGTCGCCCTCTGGATCGTCTCTCCGGCCCTGGGTGCCGAGTTCACCAGCCCCGGCGGCGGGTTGAGCGCCCGTGTCGAGCCGGACTCCGAGGGGCGCCTGGTCTGGTCGTTGCGCCGCGGGGAAGCGATTCTGATCGAGCCATCGAGGCTGGGCATATCGGTCAATGGAGCCGATTTGGGTGTCGGTGTGACGCTGGGCGGGGTGAGCATCCGGGAGATCGATGAACGGTATGTCTGGCGCGGCGTGAAGGCCCAAGCCACCAATCGGTGTCGCATCCACGCGTTGGCGGTTCGGCACGCGGCCTCGGGTGTGGAGTGGCAGCTCGAAGCGCGGCTGTTCGACGATGGGTTTGCCTGCCGTTACAGGGTGCCTGGACAAGACGCGCGGACGGTGAACGGGGAGGCGTCGAGTTGGACTTTGCCGGCGGATTCGGATGTGTGGTATCAGACGAACACGGGCGATTACGAGGGCGTCTACCAGCGGCATCGTCCGGCCCTCATCCCGATCGAAGAGCGGACCGCGCGCGGGACCAATGCCGTCCACCTGGGGCCGCCGATCACAATCGAACTGGCGCGGGGCGGCTACCTGCTGGTGACCGAGGCGAACCTGTTCGGGTACAGCGGCATGACGCTGCGTCCGACCGGCACGGGCCGGATTCAGGCCGCTTTCGAGGACGATCCGGGCGGCTTCGAGGTCGAGGGGGAGATTCTCTCGCCGTGGCGCGTGACGGTGGCCGCGCCCGACCTTCAAGGCCTGGTCAACACCGATGTGATCCACAATCTCTGCGAGCCGCCGGATCCGCGCCTCTTTCCGGACGGAATGAAGACGGCGTGGATCGAGCCCGGGCGCGCCCTGATCACGTGGTGCGTGTTCGGGAATGACGGCGCGCAGTGGCACTTGCAGAAGTGGTTTGTGGATCAATGCGCCGCGCTGGGCTGCGAGCATCTGTTGGTGGACGCCGGGTGGCAGAGCGAGCGGTGGGGATGGC
>DAOOQY010000746.1:0-2954 GCA_035389025.1 Verrucomicrobiota bacterium | reverse complement strand
CTGACGCCGAGGTCCATCGCCCGGCGGCAGGGCGACCGTGGGTGGGTCGTTCGGCTCTACTCCCTGCAGGAGGAAGGCTCGACCATCGTTCTCTTCGACTACGATCCGGTTCGAGGACGCCTAACTGAGCGACAGACCGTTTCGAGCCTGCCGCCCCGATTCGCCGGCAGCAGTTTCGGCTCCGAGATCCTCGGCTCCCGCGACGGGCGGTTTGTGTATGCGGGCAATCGTCTGCACGACAGCATCGCGATCTTCGCGGTCGACAAGACGGGAGAGTTGACGTTCATCGGGGAGGAATGGACGCGCGGGGACTATCCGCGCAGCTTCAATTTCGATCCGACCGGAAGGCACCTCTATTCATGCAATCAGCGGGCTGACAACCTGACTGCCTTTCGCGTGCACCGGAGGTCTGGACGGCTGACTTTCACCGGCCACTACACGCCGGTCGGCAATCCTTCGATCATCGTCTTCCTCGATCTCGACCGACCGCATCGCGGCGCCTAAACCTGCTCCAGCTTCTCGAGAAGGTCCGACCAATAGGTGGGGGTCTTGGCAAACAGATCACCCGAATTGAGAATGACGTTGGCGTGGCGAGCGATCAAAGCCGCGTCGGGTGCCAGCGCGCTCGGACAGTCCTGCACGAACCCGCGCTCTTGAAAGTCCGCCCACAGGCCGCGGAGCTGCGGCATGGCATTGTTCATCTCCTCGGCCATCCGTGTGGAGCCGGGGGGATCGTCCCGGCCACGGAAAAAGACCCACGTCCGCGCTTCGGCCACGCACTCGAGAAACCATGCCGACTTGACGGGGTCGTTCGCGGCTTGCCATAGAGCGTCTTGAAACGCGTTATCATTCAACGCTGGAACGAGCAGGGGAAGCCTGAACCAGGAACCTTCAACGTTCAACCTGAATCCAAACGACCCTCTTGACAATCCTCATAGGGGCGCAGCGCATGGTCGGCGTTCTCTTCATCGTTTGTCTGGCGCGCATGAGTGCACCTTCCGATGACATCGGCTGCGCGTTCCTAAGAAGTTGGTGAGGAATGCGCGCCAGGTTCGAGAGATAGAGAACTGCAACGCACTGTTCCCAGGGCAAGCCACTCTCAGAACCGACAGAATGCTCCCAGTTCCCTTTCTGGGCGCAGCAGGCCAAGAACTCGGAGCCGTGGCAGTTGGAGATCTGGCGCTCAACGCGGTGGTGTTGCGGTTGCGCGTGAAGGATGCGGACCTGGAGCAGGAGATCATCACGATGCGCGGCGGGAAAGGTGACAAGGATCGTCTGGTCCCGCTCGCCCATATGTGATCCCCGACTCGAACGTCAAGGTGGTGGAGGATGACCGCTACTCGAGCGCCATGGCGGCGCTCGAGATTTCGAGCAGTTCCTTGGTAATGTTGGCCTGGCGCAGCTTGTTGTATTCGAGAGTCAGCTCGCGAACGAGTTGGTTGGCGTTGTCGGTGGCATTCTTCATCGCCACCATGCGCGCGCTGTGCTCGCTCGCCTTGGCTTCGAGCAACACCTGGAAGAGGACAAGACTCAGGTAATGCGGCAGCAGGGCGCCGAGGACAGAGTCGGCGTTGGGCTCGAAGAGGAACTCCGTGGCGCCTTTGGCCAGGTCGTCCTCCTGTCCGGCACCCGAGGCATTGGTCTGGAGGCCTTTGATCTCGCCGATGGGCAGGAACGTGAAGCTCTCCGGCTTCTGGTTGAGCGTGGAAATGAAACGGGTGAACACCACATCGACCGCATCGACCTCTTCCTTGAGAAAGAGGTCCCGCACAAAGCGCGAAACCGCCCGCGCCTCGGCGAAACTGGGCGTGTCCCGATAGGTGAATTCCGCCGCGAGCTGCCGCCGGGTGCGGGCGACGAACTGCGCCGCCTTGCGCCCCGCCACGACGAACGTGGTGGTCTGGCGGTCGTACCGGGCCGCCTCGCGGAGCAGGTTGCCGTTGAGCGCGCCGCAGAGGCCCTTGTCGGTGCTCACGATGATGACGGCGCGTTTGGCGACGGGGCGCTTTTCCATGAGCGGGTGTGTGAACTCGCCCGCATGGCGCGTGACTTCGCCCAGGACCTTGGTCATGAGCCGCGCGTATGGCCGGCCCGTCTGGGCCGCCTCCTGCGCCTTGCGCATCTTGGACGAGGCCACCATCTGCATGGCCTTCGTGATCTGAGCCGTGCTCTTGACTGATCGGATGCGGCGGCGAATGTCGCGCGTGCTCGGCATGGGGTTTCGCTTCCCTTAGCTGTACGTCTGCTTGAACTCGGTGATGGCGGCCTTGATCTCGGCGCTCAACGGGTCGCTCAGCGCCTTTTCCCTGGCGATCTTCGCCAGCAGGTCCGCCTTCCGGCTCGTCAAATAGTCCGTCAGCTTGCCCTGGAAATCCTTGATCTTCTCGACCGGCACATCGTCCATCAACGTATTCTGCACAGCCCAAAGGACCGCCACCTGCACCTCGACCGGGATCGGGCTGTACTGGGGCTGCTTGAACACCTCGACGATCCGCTTGCCCCGCTCGAGTTGGGCCTGCGTCTTGGCATCGAGGTCCGATCCGAACTGGGCAAACGCCGCCAACTCCCGGAACTGGGCCAGTTCGAGCTTCACACGGCCCGCGACCTGTTTCATGGCCTTCACCTGGGCGGCCGAACCGACGCGCGAGACCGAGATACCGACCGAGATGGCCGGACGCACGCCCTGATAGAACAAGTCGGTTTCGAGGAAGATTTGGCCGTCGGTGATCGAGATCACGTTGGTCGGGATGTATGCCGAGACGTCGCCCGCCTGGGTCTCGATAATCGGCAGTCCAGTCAGCGACCCGTTGCCATGCTGCTCACTGACGCGCGCCGACCGTTCCAGGAGCCGGCTGTGCAGATAGAACACGTCGCCCGGATAGGCCTCGCGCCCGGACGGGCGCTTGAGCACCAGCGAGACCTGCCGGTAGGCCACGGCATGCTTGGACAAATCA
>DAOOQY010000745.1:0-2958 GCA_035389025.1 Verrucomicrobiota bacterium | reverse complement strand
CCGAACCGAATTCAACGCAAAGACGCAAAGACGCCAAGGCGCAAAGGAAGACAGGCGACTGGGTTTCATCCTCGCCCCCTCTCTGCGTCATTGCGTCATTGCGCCTTTGCGTTTCCTCGGGGCCGAGCCGAATTCAACGCAAAGACGCAAAGACGCCAAGGAAGACAGGGGACCGGGTTTCATCGCTGCCTCCTTTGTGCGTCACTGCGCCTTTGCGTTTCCGTCGGGGCCGAGCCGAATACAACGCAACTTCGATTGTCGGTTGACGGGCACGCGGATTCGGGCAGTCTTGGGCGCGTGAAACTGCGTTTTGAGGATTGGTTCATGGTCCGGGTGGGGCGGCGGCTGTCGTTCAAATGGGTTGCTTTCGCGGCGTGCATGGCGCTCGTGACGCCGCTGCGCGCCCAGCAGGTGCCGGTGATGGAAAAGACGCTGCCCAACGGGATTCGTCTGTTGATGGTCGAGCGGCACGACGAGCCGACGGTGTCCGGGGCATGGGTGGCGCACGTGGGCAGTTCGAACGAGCGGCCCGGGATCACGGGCATCGCGCATCTGTTCGAGCACATGATGTTCAAGGGCACGCCGACCATAGGCACGAAGGACTACCAAAAGGACCTCGAGATCATCGCCGAACAGGAGCGGGTCCGGGAAGAGATGCGTCTCGAGGAAGCGAAGCTGCGTGTGGCGCACCGGCGCGGCGATGTGGACGATCTCACGAAGATCGAGAACAGGTCGGAACGTCTGAAGGCGCTGGACAAGGAGTTTCAGGAATTGATCGAGCAGCAGCGGCAGATTCTGGTGAAGAACGAGTTTGACCGGGTGTACACGACCGCGGGGGCGAGCGGCATGAACGCCTTTACCAGCGAGGACATGACCGCCTATTTCATCACCGTGCCGGCGAACAAGCTCGAGTTGTGGATGTGGATGGAGTCGGAGAGGCTCTGGCGGCCCGTCTTCCGCGAGTTCTACGCGGAGCGGGATGTCGTCTATGAGGAGCGGCGGTTGCGGACCGAGTCCACGCCGCTGGGGAAGTTCCAGGAGAGCTTCATGGCGATGTTCTGGGACGCCAGCACCTACAACTGGCCGGTCATTGGCTGGCCGGCGGATTTGCCGACGATTTCGAAGGCGCAGGCGGACGAATTCTATGGCACCTATTACGCCCCGCAGAACATCACCCTGATCCTGGTCGGCGATTTCAAGGCGACCGACGCCGAGCCGCTCGCGCTGCGGTATTTCGGGCGCATCCCCCGCGGCGCGCGCGAGGCGCCGGACGTCGTGACATGGGAACCGCCGCAACCGGCGGAGAAGCGGATGCTGGCCGAGGCGGAGACCAATCCGCAGGTGGACATTCTCTGGCACACCGTGCCATTCGGACACAAGGATTCGTATGCGCTCGATGTGCTGGCGCGGATTCTGTCCACGCGCACCGGGCGGTTGTACAAGGGGTTGGTGCTGGGCTCGCAGGTTGCGACCGAGGTTTATGCGCAGCAGGACGCGCGCAAGTGGGCGGGGCTGTTCAACGCGGGCGGGGAGGCCAAGGAAGGCCGCACGCCCGAGGAGGTCGAGCAGGCCATCCACGCCGAGATCGAGAAGCTCAAGGAGGCGGAGGTGCCCGACCAGGAGTTGCAGAAAGTGAAGAACAACTTCGCGGCATCCGAGTATCGCAAGCTGGCGTCGAACCTGCCGATTCTCTTTCAGTTGATCGTGGCGGACGGCCTGGGCAACTGGCGCGAGATCAACGAGGCGGCGCCCAAGTATCAGGCCGTCACGGCGGCCGATCTGAAGCGCGTCGCCAGGACTTATTTCACCAGGGAGAACCGCGCTGTCGCGACCTATGTCCGCAAGCCCGGGACCGGGGGTGAAGACCCGGACCTGGCCGGACTGAACCCCGACCAGAAGAAAGCCGCCCAGGCCATGGTCGGGCGGATTCGGTCCGAGACCGACGCCAAGAAACTCCGCGAGAACCTCGATCGTGTCGAGACGCAATCAGCCCAAGCCCCCGCGGAGGTGAAGCCCCTCCTGGATTTCCTGAAGAAGAAGATGCAGGAGCGGTTGACCCAGATCGAAACCAAGTGAGTTGTCTCGAACGGCGCTGCGGGCGTCGACCGCGCATCCAGATCGCATCAAGCCCTTTTCCATTATGATCACCCGATTGCTTTGGCTCACCTGCCTGTCCATCTCCCTGGCCGCAACCGCGGCGGATATACCCGACCGCCCCGAGAAACTCGACTTCCTGCCGCTGACCTATGAGCCCCCCGATCCGGCGGATTTCAGGGTCGTGTTGAAGACCGGCCCGGTGGCTTACGTGGTCCCCGACCGCGAGTTGCCGCTGGTCAATATCAGCATCCTGATTCGGACCGGCGGTTACGTGGTGCCGCCCGGCAAAGAAGGACTCGAACACCTGACCGGGTACCTGTTGACGCGCGGGGGCGCCGGCTCCCGAACGGCGGAGGAACTCGAAGAGAGAGTCGATTTCCTGGCCGCCCAGCTCGGGTCGGGCATCGGGGATACCCAGGGCAATGTCGGCCTGAATCTTCTGCGGAAGGACATCGACGAAGGGTTCGCGATCCTGCGGGAGGTTCTGACGGCGCCGCGGTTTCAGGAGGACAAGCTGGCGTTGCGTCGCCAGCAGATGCTGCAGGAGATGAAGCAGCGCAACGACGAGTCGGCGGCCATCGAGGGACGCGAGCGCGGGTATCTCGCGTGCGGCGAACGGTTCTTCGTGAACCGCCTCCCGACCGCCGCTTCGGTCGAGGGCATCGCCCGCGCCGATATCGAGATGTTCCATCGCACGTGGGTGCACCCGGCCAACTTCGTCGTGGCTGTGAGCGGCGATTTCGACCGTGCGGAAATGGTCGAACGGCTCGAACGGCTGTTCGCGGACTGGCCGTTCCAGGGCGAGACGTCGCCGCCCGTGCCGAACGATCCGGCGTTTGCGGCGCCCGGGGCCTACCTGGT
>DAOOQY010000744.1:0-2963 GCA_035389025.1 Verrucomicrobiota bacterium | reverse complement strand
TGACGGGTGAGTTTGACGTGCCGAAAACTTGCCTTCCACGGGAATCCCCCGCAAGAATGTCGCCATGCGACACCTGATTCCTGCGACCTTGCTGGCATCGGCCCTCTGCGGCTTCCCGCAATCAGCCTCGACCGCCCAGCGCGTCCGGTCGGAACTGCCCTTCCCGGACCTGCCCGGTCTGATCACTCTGCGGTGCGACTTGCACATGCACACCGTGTTCTCGGACGGCAAGGTCTGGCCCACAGTGCGGGCCGAGGAGGCCTGGAGAGACGGCTTGGACGCCATCGCCGTCACCGACCACATCGAGTATCAGCCTTTCAAGGCCGACGTGACGACCAACGACGCCCGACCTTACGACCTGGTCCGGCCCCAGGCCGAGGCGCTGGGCCTGCTGGCGATCCGGGGAGCGGAAATCACGCGCGGCGAGCCGCCCGGCCATTGGAACGCGATCTTCATCAAGGATATCGCGGCCTTGCGCCAAAACGATCATCGCGACGTCGTGCGCACGGCCTTCGAGCAGGGTGGCTTCATCTTCTGGAATCATCCCGGCTGGAAGCAGCCCGACGAGCAGTCGGTCTGGTATGCCGAGCAGCAGGAAGTCCTCGAACGCGGCTGGCTGCATGGCATCGAGGTCGTCAACGGCACCACCTACGACCCAATCGCTCACCAATGGTGCCTCGACAAGAAACTCACCATGATGGGCGACTCCGACATCCACGATCCCATCGATATGGTCTACAGCCCGGAGCATGGCTCCGTGCGCCCCATGACGCTGGTGTTCGCCACCGCCCGGACGCCGGACGCACTGCGCCAGGCGCTGTTCGACCGCCGGACGGCCGTGTTCAGCGAGAACCGCCTGATCGGTGAGGCCAAGTACCTCGAACCGCTCTTTCAGCAGTCGATCGCGATTCTCAATCCGGTCATCCGCATCAAGGGACGGAACAGCGTCCTGGTGCAGGTCCGAAACACGGCCCCCATCGACTACGAGCTTGTCTTCACACCCAAATCGACCGACCTCGGTCTCCCCGGACGGGCGACCCTGCCCGCTGGCAAGGTCTCCCTCATTCAGGTGCGCGGCCTTTCGGACAGTGCGTCCGGGCGCCGGGTGGTCGCCGTGCCGTGCCAAGTCACAAACCTGTTCGCCGCCCCCAACGCCGGGCTGTCGACCGCTCTGCGGCTCGAAGTCGAGTTCCAGCCGGCGTCCTGAACCGGGAATTGCAGGCTGACCCGCATTTCAGGTGAAATGTGACGGTGACCGGTCAGATGACATCACCAGTTGGTGAGAAATGCGGGCTGACCCGCATATCCCGCTCCCCGTCGGTGCACAGGGCGATCAGACCTCGCATGAGGACTGCTGAGCGGGTTTGAAAAGCAAAACCGCGCCTTGATTGGAGAATGGGGAGTCTCTGATCAGGGCGCACTGCGCGCGCCTGGTCGCACCAAGTGTCCATGCTGCTCGGCGTCGGGCTCGACATTCTCCATGCCCCGCCCCATAGTGCAGCCATGAAAACACCCAGCGTTGCGCCTCGGTTCGTTCTCGCCGCCCTCATATTGACGGTCGCCTGCTGGTGGGCGGCGGGGACAGCGTTCGCCCAGCCTGCCCCCGGCACGGGGGGCGGAGCGCCTGGAGCCGGCTGGCGCGGTTTTGACCCTTCTCAAATCCAGAACTTCCTGCTGCAGAGCTATCGCGATCGACTTGAGATCAATGACGACGCCGAATGGGACGTGATCCGGGAACGCATCCAGAAAGTCATCGAGGCCCGTCGGGACACCGCCTTCAGCGGGATGGGGATGTTGGCCGGAATGTTCCGGCGCGGCGGTCGTGGCGAGGGAGCCGAAGGTCAGGCGGGCCCCGGCGCGAACCGCGGTCTTGCCGGCCTGCTCCCCGCGCCCGGCGCGGAAGAGGAAGCGCTGCAAAAGGCGGTCGATGCCAAGGCTTCGAGTGCGGAACTCAAGGCCGCGCTGGCCAAGTACCAGGAAGCACGGCGTCGGCAACAAAGCCAACTCGAGAAGGCACAGGCCGAACTGCGTGCGGTCCTGTCCGTCCGCCAGGAAGCCATCGCCTCGTTGTCCGGACTCCTTTAGCCCGGTTATTTCACACGCTTCGCGAGGACCCCTAACCGGGCTAGTTGGCAAAACCGCGCCCGGAAAGGGACCCAAGAGGATCCCGTCGGTCCTGAAGGTGTTCTTCCATATGAACAGTGTGTTGCATCTCTCCGACTCTGGGACCGGGCGCGGTTTTGCTTTTCTAACCCGCATAGCAGTCCTCTTGCGAAGTCTGACCGCCATGTGCACCTGACGGGGTGTGAAATATGCGGGTTAGCCCGACACCTGGCCGCCACGAACGGCTCGCTTGCTCCCTTCATCATTGCGCGAGTCGGATCTGAAAGAAGCATCGGGTCCGGTCGATCAGCGACGGGTGGTCGAGGGCGACGGTGAAGACGCCGTTGGTTTGGGACCAGGCGGCGGGGTCGCACAGGCTCCAAGTCTCGAGGTCTTCCGAGAACCAGAGTTCGGGCGCTCCATCGATTCCAACCGCCGTGGCATGCAATCGAGTCTCGGTGACACGCGCCTCGATGAACACGGGAGGCTCGGGCAGGCCGGGCGTGCCGAGAAGCGCACTGCTGGGGCGCCAGTTGTCAGGGGTGCTCCAGAGCGGTTCCGCGGCGGCGAGGTCCACCGCCACGAGCGAGTGCCCCGTGTTGAAGGTCTCAGGATACCAGAGTCTCGAGTAGGCGAATGTCAGAATGGTGTTTCCGTCCGGATTCACCAGTTCAAGCGTCTCGCCTCCGCGCGCCAGATTGCCGCTGGTCCAGGCGACAAGGTGGATCGAGTTGGTCGGGTGCCGCGTGGCAAAAGCGTCCGGGTTTGCGGCCAGCACCAGGCGCGCGCCGGGTTCGAGCACGCAGGGCGCAAACGTGTGGGAGATCCCGTCGTCAAATCGCACGCCTTCGAGGTCGAGC
>DAOOQY010000743.1:0-2965 GCA_035389025.1 Verrucomicrobiota bacterium | reverse complement strand
AGCACCGCCGAAACGGCAAAATCCGCGCCCGTGAGATACGGGTGCTGGACGAGAATAAACAGCAACTGGGTGTCATGCCGCTGGCCGACGCCCTGCGCCTGGCCCAGAGCAAGGGCTTGGACCTCGTCGAGATCGCCCCCACCGCCACGCCGCCGGTCTGCCGCATCGTCAATTACGGCAAACTCAAATACGAGGAAGCCAAGAACCAGAAGGACACAAAGAACGCCGGCAGCAAGATGAAGGAAGTCCAGTTGAGCGCGAGCATCGACCCCCATGACTTCGCCATCAAGTTGTCCCGCGCCATCGAGTTCCTCTGCGACGACATGAAGGTCCGGGTGAAAATGCGTTTCAAAGGCCGGCAGAAGATTCACAAGGAATTCGGCATCGGAATCGTCAACCGATTCGTCCAGGAACTTGCTCCGTATGGTCAGGCCGACGCCCCGCCCAAGATGCTCGGGGACCGCGACATGAATGTCATGCTCACCCCGCTCCCGCGCGCCAAGCGCGCCAGCCCCAGCGCTCGACAGAGCCTCGACCACAGCGAGGCCGCGGAATCCGGGACGCCGCCCAGTGCGGGCTAGAAACGCAAGACCGCGCCTCGTTGACAAAACAACTCCGCCCGGCCCGCGATGGGCTTGGGCGGAGTTTGTTCTTAAACGGGCTTACGAAACCGTCGCGCCGCCGTAGCGGGCCTTCTTGCCAAGTTCCTGTTCGATGGCCAGCAACCGATTGTACTTGGCGATCCGCTCCGAGCGGCAGGCGGATCCGGTCTTGATCTGGCCTGCGCCCGTGCCCACGGCCAGGTCGGCGATGAAGGCGTCTTCCGTCTCGCCGGAGCGATGCGAGATCACGGCGGCGTAACCGGCCTTCTGGGCCATCGCCACGGTCTCGAGCGTCTCGGACACGGTTCCGATCTGATTGAGTTTCACCAGAATCGCGTTGCCGATTCCGTCCCGGATGCCCTCGGCGAAGATTTTCGGATTCGTCACGAACACGTCGTCGCCCACGAGCTGCACCTTGTCGCCCAGGGCCTTGGTCAGAGCCAGCCAACCAGCCTTGTCTTCCTCGCCCATGCCGTCCTCGATCGAGATGATGGGGTAGCGCTTCACCCAGCCCCCCCACAAGGCAACCATCTGCGCCGCGGACTTCCGCGACCCGCCCGACTTCTTCATCACGTAGGCGCCGTTGTCGTAAAGTTCACTCGCCGCCGGATCAAGCGCGATGGCGATGTCCCTGCCCGGCGTGTAGCCCGCCGCCTTGATCGCCGCGACAATCACGTCCACCGCCTCGGTGTTCGTCTTGAGATTCGGCGCAAAGCCGCCCTCGTCCCCGACGGCGGTGACCAGGCCCCGCTTCTGGAGCAGTTTCTTGAGCGTGTGAAACGTCTCGGCGCCGTAACGCAGCGCCTCGGCGAACGTGGGCGCCCCGATCGGGAAGAGCATGAATTCCTGAAAATCCACGTTGTTCGTCGCGTGCGCGCCGCCGTTGACGACGTTCATCATCGGCGCCGGCAGCACGTATGCCCCTTTGCCTCCGTGCAACCGCCTCAGATACGCATAGAGCGGCAGCCCCGCGTCCATCGCCGCCGCCCGGCACACGGCCATCGACACCCCCAGAATCGCATTGGCGCCCAGCTTCGACTTCGTCTCGGTCCCGTCCAGGCTCCGCATCAGATCGTCGATCGCCTTTTGGTCCGCCGGGTTCTTGCCCTTCAACTTCGGAGCGAGCACCGTGTTGACGTTGGCCACCGCCTTCTGCACCCCCTTGCCCCCATAGCGCTTGGCGCCGCTGTCGCGCAGTTCCACGGCCTCTTTGATGCCGGTCGACGCCCCCGAAGGCACGCCCGCCCAGGCCGTCATGCCATTGCTCAGGGTCACAGTCACCGACACAGTGGGGTTGCCTCGCGAATCCAGGATTTCAAGTGCGCTAACCTTTTGAATCTTCGTCATAGTGTCATCCGCATGGTTCAGTTCTCTATCAATCGCAAACGTCAGCCGACGGCCAGTCCACCCGCGGCGCGGGCAGCACAAACGCGCTGGCCCAGTGCTGCGGGCAATTCAAGCGATCCAGCCACGCCGGGTCAAACTAAATGCCAGACCCATCTGCGCGCACAGCCTTCCTGGTTCCTCCTTCCCCACACCGTCACCTTCGCACTGCGCAGATTCCCTGTCCCGATCGCGACACGATTCATGTGCATTCTGATGCACGGTTTGCAGAAGAGAATCCTTGACCGAGTTCGAGCGGACGCCGCTGGTAACCTACTACCCGCGCCGGGATTACTCGGGCTCAACCACCTCCGAGCCCCACTACCACCTCGTCGATGAGCCATTCGATTACAAGCCCTGCCGAGTCGAATGACGTCGGCGCCTTGGAGGAATGGTCATTGCTTCCTGAGCCGATAGAAGACAGTGCCGGAGCCGGACATGGCGACGGTGTGAGTGCCGATCGAGGCGCCGGGGATGTCGCTCCAACCCTGGGGATTCGCCACGTCGACGTTCTGCTGGAGGGTCCAGCCGGGAGCCGGCCAGGCCAGCACCAGACTGCTGCCGTCGACGCTGTAAGTCAGGGCTGGCGGGATGCCCGTCGTCATCAACTGCTGCAGTTCCGCGGCATTGAGAACGCGGTTGAAGAAGTGAATATCGTCGAGGCACCCGGAATACGCCATGGACCACGAATCCCAGGAGCGACCGAACTCGTTTTCCTGCCCGACCGGCCAGGGCCCGGATTCGCCATCCGTCTTTTCCGCGTCGAGCTTGCCGTCGACGTAGAAGGCGTTGATCCCGATCGGTTCCATGACGAACACGTAGGCGACATGATGCCAGACGTCGTCGTCGACCCGAGTCTTGCCATCGACGCTCACGCCGGTTGTCGAATTCTGATTGAACAGGCATCCGGGCTCGTGATCGGCGTAGTGCGCATCTGCGATTTTTCGGGGGTAGGCTGGGAGGCGGCTTGAGCCGCTGGA
>DAOOQY010000742.1:0-2966 GCA_035389025.1 Verrucomicrobiota bacterium | reverse complement strand
CCGCTGAACCATGCCGAGAAGATGATTCTCGCCAAAGCCTGCCAGGCGGCCGAGAACAAGTTTGTCGGGGTCAATTGCGGCCTGCTCGATCATATCTCCTCCCTCTACGGGCGCGCCCACCACGTCATTCTCATCGATTGCCTGCATCTGACGGTCGATTGGTCGCCCATGGAAGGAGACGTCGCGATCGTGGTTTGCCACTCGGGAGTCAAACACGCGCTGGTCGGCGGCGAGTACAACGACCGGCGCCGGCATTGCGAGGCGGCGGCGCGGAAGCTGGGCGTGCCTTCGCTGCGCTTTGCCACCGCCCAAACCCTCGAAGCCGGCCGGACCAAACTCGACGACCGCGATTACGGCTGCGCCCGGCACGTCGTCGGCGAAAACCAAAGAGTCAGCGACGGAGCCGATCTGTTGCGCGCAGGGAAACTCGAAGCCTTCGGACGGTTTCTCTACGACAGCCACCAGAGCTCGCGCGAGTTCTTTCTGAACAGTTGCCCTGAATTGGACACCCTGGTCGCACTGGCGCGCCAACACCCCGGGTGCCTGGGCGCCCGCCTCACCGGCGGCGGCTTCGGCGGCGCCACCCTCAACCTCGTCCGCACCGCCCAGGTCGCGTCCTTCCGCGCCCAGGTCGCCGACGGCTATCGCAAACAATACAATCGGCCCCTCGAATCGTGGGTCTGCCAGGTGGTCGAGGGCGCCGCGTGATGTCCCTTGAACGGTGATTCCGTAGCCGTCCCTCGTCGCGCCTCGCCAGCGAGCCAAATCCCCTCCAGCAAAATCGGAAGTAATTTTTGCACAGACCCTTAGCCCATTTTCCCACACGCCGGCTGCCACCAGGACTGCAACTTCTGCACCCAGGTCTGCCCGACCGGCGCGATTCGTCCGCTGAGCGCAGCCGAGAAGCGTCACTTCCAGATGGGCCTTGCGGTTGTGGACTCCAAGGTGTGCCTCCCGCATCGCGGCGAACTGGACTGCCGACTTTGTTTCGAGGAGTGCTTGACCGCAGGCTATCGTGCCATCGAGATGCGGCCGAGCCGGCTGGCGACGGGTCCGGTGCCCGAGGGCACGTTCTCGCCCGAGGAGGTCGAGCAAATGGGGCAGATTCAGGCGCCGTTTGTGAACAGCGACGCCTGCGTGGGTTGTGGCCTCTGCGAATATCGCTGCCAGGCCGTCTGGGTGAGCCAACAACGGCGGCTCCAGCGCAGCGCGATCGTGGTGCGAGGGGCCTGACGGCAACGCGCGAGCATTGCCTCGCCGGTTCGTGATCGGTGAGCAGAGGAGCAAGACCTCCACCGTGCCGACCACCCCGGCCGTCCAACGCCAAGTCGCCCTGCAAAACGAGCGCAACGCCATCGCAATCAGTTCGAGTCCGATCCCGATTCGGTCACGGGCTCGTCCGGCATGGCCAACCGCAAGTCGAAGGGCTCATACCGGATGAACTCCAGGACCTCCACCTCACTCACGGTCACCGTGCGTGCCGGCGTGATCGCGAAGCGGACGTAGCGGGCCTCGACGGGCTTGGGCAGGATTAGTTCGAAGAGATGGGCGCACAGGGTCTCGTCGTCGGGCCAGAAGTGGTTCGCCGCGAAATCCCGCCAGCGGAAATCGAAGTTGAAGCGGCCCCGGCTCTGGTAGGTTTGGCCGTCGACCGAGGTCAGCACGTTTACCTGGTCTTTGATCTCACCCTTGAGCGCGTCCCACCAGGGCCAGCCGGCACCCACTTGAATGCGGAACGCACCGCATGGCTCCAGTCGCCCCAGGTCCGCGGTGATTTCGGGGTTCTGTCCCTGATTCCAACACGCCGCGAAACTCGGCGCCGTCCCGCCGGGATAGGGCGGGCCAGCAACGCCATCGGTGAGTCTCCGGCCGTCGGGATCACCGGCCCCCCACTGCGTCGTGGAGGGGACTGAGATCGTGTAGGGCTTGCCCCGCGCGAGGTTTCTTCCGTAGGTCACCCAGCGCGGCACGAACCGTTCGCCGCCCACGTCCCGACCATCCGAATAGCCCGCCTTGACTGGCCGCCCTTCGTCGCGGCTGCTGATCCGCAGCGAGTTCATCACCGGGTGGTCGGCGCCACCCACGTTGATCGAGTACCGGTGCGGCAGCTTGGTCACGACTTCGGTGTGGCTGCGTTCGACGAGCGAATAGTCGGCCTGGCGTTCGCTCCAGTTAAAGGTGATTTCGAGGGAGTTGGTGACAGGCTGATGCGATTCGCTGTGTAGAGCCCTCACCCCGGCCCTCTCCCATCCGATGCATCCGATGGGAGAGGGAGGCGGTGGTGGCTGGTGGTCCGCCTCCATCCGCACTGCGTACAGACTGCACGCGTCCGGCCCCGCAGCCGAGCTTTGCAGGCGGTACTTGAACCAAACCGAGCGCGTGTTGGGGGGGACGGCTTCAACGCTTTCGTAATGGATCACGTCCCACGGTTGGGCGGTGTTGGTGAGTGAGTAGCTCTGCGTCCAGGTCTGACCGCCGTCGAATGAATGCAGAAAATCGATGCGGGCGCGCGGCGCGCGGTTGTAGAGCCGGCCACCATATTCGACGCGAGTGAGGTCCCTGGGTGCGTCGAGGCGGAACACGGCATACGCTTCTTCTCCGGCCTGTTGGGCGTGCATCACGCCCTGGTACCCGGGGTGGCGAGCGGCGCTGGTCAGGTTCTTCTGCTCGACCAGATAGGCTTGCGCGTTGGTCCCCTGGAGGTCCGGCCAAAACACAATAGACTCGGTTTGTGCGCCGGCCCCGACATAGACGCTGTTGCGGCCGAGATTCAAACGGGGCTGGGTCTTGCTATTGAGCATGGTGACCGTTTCGAAGCCGATACGGCGCAACTGAGCGTCGTGGGCCGCACGCTTCCCTCGCAGCGATACTTTCACGAGGACTTCGTAGGCGCCATTAACCTCGTCAATGAGTCGGAAATCGAAGGGTGTTTCGCCCGTCTTTTCATTCTCCCAGACGGTCTTCCA
>DAOOQY010000741.1:0-2972 GCA_035389025.1 Verrucomicrobiota bacterium | reverse complement strand
GGTTCATGGTCTCCGTGCGCATTAAGCTGTTGAATGTCAATGCTGCCCATGAACCTTCCCCCGGGCTGAACGCGACACGCCGTGGCATCGAGCACCCGTCTCTCCCAACGTAAGTATGGCGCGCGCGGCATCGAGCAGCGCGTCGGTCTCCGTCTCGCTCCCGACACTGATGCGCAGGTAATCGCACAGAGAGGGGGAACTGAACCACCGGACCAGAATCTTTCTCTTGCGCAACTCGTGGAGCCAACGCTCGGCTGGAAGCCCCGGGGGCCGCGCCAGGAGGAAGTTGGCCTGGCTCGGGAAGACCTCGAATCCGAGGCTGCGCAGCGCGGCGCACAGGCGCGTGCGCGTTGCCCGAACGCGCTGGAAATTGGCGCGGTAGTAAGGCAGATCGTCGAGGGTGGCGAGCGCCGCGAGTTGTCCCAGGCCGTTGACGTTGTAGCTGTCCTTGATCTTGTGCAGGGCCGCGATCAAGTCCGGATGTCCCACGGCATATCCCACCCTCTGGAAACAGAGCGCGTACGCCTTCGAGAAGGTCCGGGTCACCAGAACATGCCGATGCTTCAGAGCCAGGGAGAGCGCGTGCTCATCGGCGAAATCGACGTACGCTTCATCGAGAACAACGACCCCCCGGAGCGACCGGCACAGCGCATCGAGTTCGTGCGTCGTGTAGCCCCGCCCGGTCGGCGCGTTGGGCGTCGTGACGAATGTCAATGCCGCGTCCGGATTCAACGCCCCTGCGGATCGCCTGCCGCCGCGCCCCGATCGGTCCGCAGCCGGCAAGCTGAAGCCCGGTCCGAGCGGCACCGGCGCGCAGCCCGCGCCGTGGATATCCGCCAGCACCGGGTAGAGCGAGTAACTGGGGGTGAAGAACTGCAGCCTCGATGCGTTGGGCAGTTTCGCATGCGAAGCGCGTCCGTCGGGCAGCGGCTCGACAAACGCCCGCGTGGCCAGGGCCAGCAGTTCGTCCGAGCCGTTGCCGACGACGATGTTCTCGATTTTGCAGCGGTGCAGCCGGGAGAGCCGCCGACGCAGTGGGTCCGAGGTCGGATTCGGATAGAGCCGCAGGCGCGCATCGACGCCCGCCTTCACCGCGCGCAGGACCGCGGGCGAGGGCGGGTAGGGGTTCTCGTTGGTGTTGAGCTTGATCAGCCCCTGGACTTTGGGCTGTTCGCCCGGCACATAGGCCTGGAGCCGCTGGACCAACGGGCGAATCAATGGACGCACAGATTTCATCGCATCAGAAAAACATGGCTTGACCGCCCTGAGCCACCGCAGGACGCAGGACGCCGGATTGCGGCGGGAAACACCCGGTCTACTTGCGCAAACGCACCTCGGCCGATCGTCCGTGCGCGCCGAGTCCTTCCATGGCGGCGAAGGCCTGGACGGCGGCCAGGGATTTCCGGAGCGATGGGCGGTCGTATTCGACAACGCTTGTTCTTCGCTGGAACTGATCCACGGTCAAACCCGCGCAGTTTCGTCCCGCGCCCCCGGTCGGCAGGGTATGGCTGGGGCCGGCCACGTAGTCGCCAAGCACAGTCGGCGACCAGGGACCGAGGAACACGGCGCCGGCGGTGAGAATCTGATCGGCAACCTTCCGTGCGTCGCGCGTCTGAATCTCGCAATGCTCGGGAGCCAGTGCATTGGCCACCTCGATGCCTTGGGCAAGGGTCTTGACTTGGATGAGCCAGCCCGAGTTGGCCAAAGCCCGCTCGATGAACTCGCGCCGCGCCAGGCGCGGGACCTGGCGTTTGACCTCGGTTTGCACCGCGCGCAGGAGCCGCTCGGATGGCGTGACGAGCCAAACGCGCTCGTGGCCCGAACCATGCTCGGCCTGCGCGAGCAGGTCCGCGGCCACGTAGCGGGGATTCGCCGAATCATCGGCCAGCACCAGGACTTCGCTCGGACCGGGGAGCAGGTCGATGGCCACGCGCCCGAACAACAACCGCTTGGCCGCCACCACATAGGCGTTGCCGGGGCCGAAGACCTTCTGCACGGGGCGAATGGTCTTCGTCCCGAGCGCCATGGCGGCGATGGCGTGCGCGCCGCCCACACGATAAACCTCCGTGGCGCCCGCCATCCGCGTCGCAACCAGCAACTCGGGTTTGACGGACCCGTCGCGTCCGCAGGGGGTGCAGACCACGATCTCGGGGCATCCGGCCACACGCGCCAGCACGACGGTCATCAGGACGGTCGAGACCAGCGGGGCGGTGCCTCCGGGAACGTAGAGCCCGACGCGTTGAAACGGGTCGTACTTTTCGCCGACCTTGGCCCCTTGGGCATTGCGGCCCGACCAGCCCCGGCGAAGCGAGCGCCGGCTGAACCGCTCGATGTTTTTGGCGGCGAACCCGATGGTCTTTCGGAAGGTTTCATCGACCCGGACCGAGGCGGCGAGAAGATCGGCCTGGGTCATGGCAAGTTGGTCGGCCCTGAGGTCCGCCCCGTCGAATTGGCGCGTGAAGGCCAGGAGTGCGGCATCGCCTTCTTTCTGCACCGCATCGACAATGGCCCGCGTCCTTTGCTCGATCTCGGGATCGAACAGGCTCGTCTCCCGAGCCATGTCGTGAATCTTGAGCGCGAAATCCCGGGCCGTGTGCCGCAACACATTCATCGGACCATGCTGATGGAAGAGCGGACGAAAGTCAAAGACGCCTAGCGCGCATTTCTCACCAACTTCTGAAGAACGCGGAGCCGATGTCATCGGAAGGTGCACTCATGCGCGCTAGCCATGCAAAACCGCGCCGGGATAGAGGGAGGGACGAAGGCAACGGAGTGTTGGTTCGCAACGGCGTTTCCCTCCACGACCAGACCCTCATTCCCCCCTGTCCCGGCGCGGTTTTGCCACAGCCCGGATTTCAGATGACTCCTTCGAGTGGTGAGAAATCCGGGCTAAGGGTCTGTGCAAAAACTACTTCCTGTTTTGGCGGGAGCGCCACCGGGCCAGATGCGAGGCCCGAGGGAGGGAGTGTATC
>DAOOQY010000740.1:0-2973 GCA_035389025.1 Verrucomicrobiota bacterium | reverse complement strand
TCGGCACGGGCAAGGCCGACGAACTCGCCGCCCTCGCCAAGGAGCGCGGCGCAGATGTAACCAAGCGAAATGTTTGAAAAGGGTCAAATTGGCGGCGGGAAAAGGGTCGAAAACTGAAGGCCAACCCTCATCCGCCGCCCTTCCGCAAGACCACCGCGACAGCCACGCCGACGATCAGCGCGACGGCTAGCGCGACCACACGCACCGCGCAGGACAGGATGCCCGATTCCAGGGCCGCTTGGATGTGGAGGGTGTCGCAGGGCATCAGCGATACTCCAGCATGATCTCGGCGGCGACGGAATTGGTGTACAGGAGCCTGGCTTTGCCCATGAGGTTGGTCTTGGCGGTGGTAGGGATCGACCAGCCGTTCTCCAGAGAAAGCCAGAGGTTGCGCGCGGCGGCGCCGGACAGGTCGGCTTCGACACTGACCGTGCCTCCCTTCGCCGTGCCATCGGCCCGGAGCTGTACGCCCAGGCGCACGCGCATCGTCTGCGCCCTGTTCGAGCGCGATAGGATGTCGGTCAGATCCAGGCGCGTCGGGGCGGTGTTGGTCGGGTCCACCAGGACCCGGAATTTTGGTTTGGGAGAGGGCTGTTGCTCTGGCGTTATATCGATCACGGTCTGGCCATGCAGCGCCACTGCAAACCCGAGAACTGCGACGATGGATGCTGATCTCATATCACTTCACTCCTAATGCGCGGATCACCCAGGACGGCTTGAAGTCGGTCTCTCCCCATTCGACGTTGCCCATGCCCGAGATCGTGACGCCGCTGGAATTGGTGTAGAAATTCAGGTTGCCGTAAACCGTGGCGGAACCCCCGTTGTGCAGGGTGGGGCCGCCGCCGGCGCTCACCAGGCGGCACCCGTTTAGCACCGATCCATCCGGCAGGTTGTGGAGCGCCCCGGCCGAGGCGTGTCTCCCGATGACGTAACAGTTCTCAAACACCAGCCCGGAACCGCCATCCAGATTGATGTATTGGGTGTCGATGGCGCAGGACTCGACAAGGCCCGTGGTGCAGTTGTAGAGCATCACCGGGCTGCACCCCGCACCCGCGCCCTCCCCAATGGTGAAGATGCACCTGCGCACTGTGGTGTTGACCGCGCTCTCGACATCGATGGCGCAGCACAGGTTGTCGTTAGCCCCGTCAGCCGCCGCGGCCACATCTCGGATGGTCGTGCCGTGCCCACTGAACTGGAAAAGGCGCTGATTATCCGACGCCGCGGAATAGGCCAAGACCCGCAGCCCCTCCATGCCCCAGTTGGTGGCGGCGATGTTCAATAACGAGACCGGACCCACGAGGGTGGAGAGGTCCGCCTGGATCGATGCCCCGTTGGTGCCCCGGATCACGACGCCGGGATTGTCGGACTCGACCACGACGAGGGTCTGGTCGGTCACGCAGTTCACCACGCCATTGATCCAGACACTCCCGCCGTTGGTCCAGGCCACATTGGTGGCGGCGAACTGGAGACCCTGGACGAGATTGGACCACACGTACGGGGGGTTGTTTGAGCCCGACAGGACAGTGAGCGACGGCCCAGCGGCCGGAGCCGCGCCTCCCCCGAGGCCATTGGTTATCGACGCCGTGACAAACCCATTCGTGTCGCCCGGGATCAGGAACGTCGGCTCCCCGTCGATCGCGACCCATGAGACAGAGTTGCTCCAGGCGAGGGTTCCAAGGGATGCGTAGGTGGCCAGGCCGTTGGTGATCGAGGGACCGACCAGGCCATTGGTTATCGACGCCGTGACAAACCAATTCGTGTCACCCGGCACAAGGAGGGTGGGCTCCCCGTCGATCGCCGTCCATGACACGGAGTTGCTCCAAGCCAGAGCCCCGAGCGAATCCGCGCCGACGAGCCCGTTGGTGCTCGCGGCCGGGCCAGCGGGGCCGGTCGCGCCCGTGGCCCCTGCCGGGCCGCGGAGGCCGACGTTGACGGCGAGGCTCTGGACGTTGCCGCCGGTCGGGGATATGAGGCTGGTGAAGACCCACTCGCGGGGCTCGCCGCCGCGGCTCGGCGGGCCCCCCGCGACGGTCTCGCCATTGGTCGGCGCGAGCAGCGACGGCAGCACGGTGAAGGGGGCCCTTGGCAGCGGGGTGAATGTAATCCCATCGTCCGTGATCCAGCGGAAGCCCAACAGGTATCGGCCCGGGAGAAGCCCGACGTCCCAGGACCAGGACAAGAGGCCGTTGGTGCCCCCGGCGCCGGCCGTCTCGGCGTAGTTGGTTACGGTTGCACCAGACACGGAGGCACGGATCGCGGCCTCGGCCTCCCAGCCGGTGACATCGACGGGCGTTCCGTCCGGGTACTGGCAGAGGAAGCGCAGCGTGATCCGGTCGCCGCGCGGGACCGTGATGTTTGGGGAGGTCTGCGCGCAGGCGGCGCAACCCAGCGAGAGGAAGAGGGCGATGATGGTTTTCATAATCATGGATCTGAGTGGATGGTGAGATCGACGTAGCCCGAACCGAAGCTGTTGTAGACCGCAAGACGCCAGACGTCGTTTTGGTGAGTGTAGCCAACTGCAGTTAATCCGCCGTCGATGGAAAGATTGCCAATGCTCGAAAGGGTGTCCTTACGACTCTTTCCGGTCCCACTGATCTTTGTTGCGGACCAAGTAGAGGCACTTGGAATGCCTAAGTTCAATGTCGGATTGCCGGTTTCCCACTTCCAATTTGGTGGATACCACCAATAACCCGGCCAAGGTTCACTGATCCAATCGGCCGCAGAAACCGTCCCGCTCGTCCCGTTCGGGCAAGTCACGGTCAGGGTTGCGGCGTTCATCGTGACGGTGGTCGTGCCGACCGAGAACCACTCGCCAGCGATCTGCACGTTCACCCCGACCGTGAATGCCCTCGGGTAAGTCTTGGTGTGATCGAAGATGTGGATACCGTGGAGCGAGCCGTTCGCGTGGTTGTGCAGGCCCTCGGGCAGGCCCGTGAAATTATATGACGTGATGGGCCCGATGCCGCTGACGGT
>DAOOQY010000739.1:0-2974 GCA_035389025.1 Verrucomicrobiota bacterium | reverse complement strand
GGGGCATCGTCACCCAGTTCCTGTACATCGCCGCGCAAGTGGGCGTGAACGCCTTCGCCGTGAATTACATCCTCGAAAACGTCGTGGCCAAGGACGCCTCCGGGGCGGCGGTCACCGACTCGCTCTTCTCGTGGTACGGGTCGGTCACGGGCGCGGCGAGTCCCGAGGCGACGGCGGCCTACGTGATCACCATTGCGATGATTCTTTACGCCGCGGGCCGGTTCAGCGGCGCGGCGATCACGAAACTGGTCAAACCCAACCTGCTGCTCTCGTTGTACGGCATTGCCAACTGCATCATCATCCTGATCGTCATGGCCGACATCAAACACGTGTCGTGGCTGGTCCTGCCCTTCTGCTGGCTCTTCATGTCGATCATGTTCCCCTTCATCTTCGCGATGAGCCTGCGCAACCTGGGCGAGCAGACCAAGCTGGCCGCGTCGTTCCAGATCATGTCGATCGTCGGCGGCGCCGTCGCCCCGCCGCTGATGGGCTGGCTGGCCGATCAATACCACAGCATGGCGATCTGCTTCATCCTGCCGCTCATCGGCTTCATCGCCCCGACCGTCTACGGTTTCACCTATCCGAAGCTGCTCGAGAAGTCGCGTCTGGCCGGCGCCACGGCGTAGGAGAACACAAACAATGAAAAGAACTCTCATGATCGCAGGCACGGCGGCCGTGTTGTGCCTGGCCCCAACATCCGCCAGGGCGACCGTGCTGACGAACCTGGCCCGGGCCGGCATCGCGACCCAATCGACCACGCACAGCGCGCAGGGCGTCGCCAGCAAGGCTATCGACGGCAACACCTCGGGTTTGTGGGCAGACGCGACCATCTCGCACACGGCCGACAACGACCCGGCGCCGTGGTGGCAGGTTGACCTGCACGAAGTCCAGCCCATCGGCCATCTTCATTTCTGGTTCCGGGAAGAGTGCTGTTTTGCCCGCAACGATTACCTGCGCATCGTCGTCTACGACAGCGCGGACGTCGCGACGCGGGTGGTGTTGTGGGAGACGGACAACCTGGCTTGGGGGCCGGGCCAGACTCCGCGGGACATCGGATTCGACATCGATCCGCCGATCCCCGGTCGGGTCGTCTACGTGGAGCATCTGCCCGAGCAGACTTCGGACCTCTACGTTTGCCTGGCCGAAGTCGAGGTGTTCAACCAGCCACTGAGCGACAAGGTGAACTTTGCCCTGCAGGGCATTGCCAGCTCGAGTTCCTGCTACAATTACGATTGCACCCTGTTCGGGCCGCAGCAGGCAATCGACGGCAATCGCTTCGGAGTCAGCGCGGTCGATCCCTGGGGATACTCCGCGCCCGTGGACGCTTTGGCGGAAGATGCGTTGCCCTATTGGCAGGTGGACCTGGACTCTCCCCGCACGGTGGGCAGCATCGCCCTGTGGCCGCGGCGGGATCGGACCTACCAGCGGTATGAAGACATCCGGCTGACCGTGTTGGATGCGGGCGCGGCGGCGATTTACCAGCAGACGTTCACGGTGCAGCCCAGTGGACCGACGTTTGTCGTCAACTTCGCACCGCCGCTGGCCAACGCCAACGCGGTGAAGATCGAGACGACGGATCAGACGCCGGACAAGTTCCTGAACCTCCCTGAGGTCGAGGTGTTCGGGCCGCTGACCTCGGCGCCCGGCTTCACCTTCGTGGCCGATCTGCAGCCGGTGGCGGTCGAGGAGAACCGCCCGGCGACGCTGGGCCCGGTGAAGGCATCGGTGGATGGCGGAATCCGGCCTGAAGACATCAGCTATCGGTGGTATCGCAACGGAGTCGAAATCCCGGATGCCGCTGGGAGCTGGCTCGCGTCCTACACGCTTCCCTCCCTGGCGGGCATGGCCAATCACGGCGACCGCTACAAGGTGCAAGTCTCGGTCTCAGGCCACGGCGCGATGTCGTCCGAGGTGACGTTGTCGGTGCTGGCGGACACGGTTGCTCCGATCCTGCTGACCAACTTCTGGGTGACGATCGACCAGCCCTACCTGCACCTCGAGTTCAGCGAGTTGCTCGATCCCGCGTCGGCGGCCGACCTCGGCAACTTCGCGTTCGAAGGAGGTCCCACGGTCGCGAGCGCCACGCTCGAGCCCGACGGCAAGACCGTCGTGCTCACGGCGGGCAATGTGCTCCTGGGCGACGCAATGGCCCTGAACATCAGCAAGGTGAAGGACCTCAAGGGCAACGCCATCGCCCCCGTGCGGGTCACGGGCGCATTTCCGTCCGTCTCGATCAATTACGCACGGGCCGGCATTGCCACGCAATCATCGACCTATTCCCACTCGGTCAATCCCGTCGCCAGCAAAGCGATCGACGGCAACACGGCCGGGGCCTGGCCTGCCGGCTCGCTCTCCTGCACGGCGGGCGCCGGCGACTACGGCTGGTGGGAGGTCGACCTGACGGCTCCGAAAACCATCGGAACCGTCGTGGTCTGGTGGCGGACGGATTGTTGCTTCTCGCGGAACCGCAACGTGGACCTGGTCATCTACGACAGCACCGATCCGGGGACCCGCACTGAAATCTTGCGGCAGCCCGTTTCCGGCGCCTCGGATCCGTCGAACCCGGTGACGCTCAGTCTGCCGGACGGGACAGAGGGCCGGGTGGTGCGTCTCGAACACACTTGGGAAACCGACACCATCGACCCGACGAGCATGCAACTCTGCCTCGCCGAGGTCCAGGTGCTCCCGCCCCCCGTCGGGCTGGCGCTGACCGGCAACCCGAAAAGCTGGAGCGTGCACGCGGGCGACCGGGTGTTCCTGCGCGCCAGCGCCGACGGGACGCTGCCGATCGCGTATCAATGGCAACTCGAGGGCGTGGACGTCCCGGGCGCTACGAGTCCGGAGTTGGTGATCGACAACATCACCCCGGCCCAGGGCGGCACCTACACAATCAAGGTCGTCAATGCGCTGCGAACACGCACCAGCCTGCCCGCCACCGTCACGGTGGCTCCGCGTCCGAGCCTCGGCGCCAGTC
>DAOOQY010000738.1:0-2974 GCA_035389025.1 Verrucomicrobiota bacterium | reverse complement strand
GCCCGTGCGTCTGTTCGGGCCACGCATCTTCCACACGCACGCAAAGGACACACTTGTCGACGCCGAGGCGCGGGCACACGTCGGCATTTACGGGCGCGGCTGGTGGCGCTACGTGATTCCCGGCGCGGGCAGCATCCACTGGGGCGAGTACATCAATCACCTGCGGACGGCGGGCTACAAGGGCGTCCTGAGCATCGAGCACGAGGACGGTGCTCTGGGTCGCGAGCAGGGCTTCATCCTCGCCGCGCGGCACCTGGCGCAGTTCTGCTGAGTCGGGTCGGGCGCCGTGCACCATTGCATGAATCCTCCCTTTCAGAGGGCCGATCCCGCCGCCGCGGCGGAGGTCCTGACTGATGACGGTCATTGTCTCGGATCAGGGCCTCGAGGAGTTTGGCCCTCGGACGTTTGGTTGCGGCGCTGCGGCGCTGCGGCTTTGCTGGTTGTTCTCCTGGCCTCCTGCCGTGGCTTCTGTGTTCAGGCGCAAGCGCCCGATCGCCTGGTGGCTGACGGCATTCCGGCACTGCCCGCCGCCCTGCGACAGGATGCGAGCCGGTACCTCGAATCCCGTGCGGCGTCTTTTCAGAGCTGGCATCCGGAGCGTGTCGAGATGCTGGTTGCGACGCGGTTTGCGGAGGCCGTTCAGTTGCACCTGGTGCGTGCGCCTGGGAGCGCCCGGCGGCAGCTCACGTTTTTCGACGAACCGGTGGCTGGAGGCTGGTTCCAGCCAAGAGAGGGCCAGTTCATCGTCTTTCAGCAGGATGTGGGCGGCGGGGAGTTCTACCAGCTCTACAGGTATGATCTATCGGACGGCAGGGTGACGTTGCTGACCGACGGGAAGTCGCGCAACTCGGGCCCGTGCTGGTCGGACTCGGGCAAATGGCTGGCCTACACATCGACGCGTCGCAACGGCAAGGACACCGATTTGTATGTGATCGACCCGTCGAATCCGAAGAGCGACCGGCGGCTGATCGAACTGTCGGGCGGCGGGTGGAGCGCGATGG
Organism: Verrucomicrobiota bacterium; assembly: GCA_035389025.1. Classification (GTDB taxonomy): domain Bacteria; phylum Verrucomicrobiota; class Verrucomicrobiia; order Limisphaerales; family J093; genus MWFF01. The sequence goes on along the minus strand of DAOOQY010000738.1, from coordinate 1,973 downwards.
ATTGGTCCGCGGACGACACCCGGCTGCTTGTGGGCGAGTCCATCTCGATCAATGAGAGTTACCTTTACGTGGTGGATGTCCAGAGTGGCGCCCTGCGCCTGCTGACGCCCAAGACGGGCGAGACAGTGGCCTGGCAGTCCGCGCAGTTCGACAAAGACGGGCGGAGCGTTCTGGTTGCATCGGACAAGGACTCCGAGTTCCGGCGCCTGTGCCGTTTAGATGTGGCCACGGGCGACGTGATGCCGCTGACGGCGGCGATCGGGTGGGATGTCGAGGAATTCGATGTCACAGATGACGGCCAGACGGTCGCCTTCGTCACCAATGAAGACGGCGTGAGCGTTCTGCATCTGATGGACGCGCGATCTGGCCAGGCGTTGCCTGAACCCAAGCTGCCGTCCGGTGTCATTCGCGGTCTGGCCTGGCACGCGAACGGCCGACACCTGGCTTGCACCATCAGTTCGGCCCGATCGCCGAGCGATGCGTACGCGCTGGACATCGCGACCGGGCAGGTGGCGCGCTGGACCGAGAGCGAGACGGGCGGTCTGAATCCCGACTCGTTCGTCGAGCCGGAGTTGGTCCGCATCGAGAGCTTCGACGGGCTGAGAATCTCGGCCTTTGTCTTCCGTCCGGACCCAACGAAGTTTCCCGGTCCGCGCCCGGTGCTGATCAACATCCACGGCGGTCCGGAAAGCCAATCGCGTCCGGTTTTCCAGGCGCGAAACAACTACTATCTGAACGAACTGGGCGTCGCGGTTGTGCACCCGAACGTGCGCGGCTCGGCGGGATACGGGAAGACGTTCCTGACATTGGACAACGGCTTCAAGCGCGAGGATTCGGTCAGAGACATCGGCGCGATCATCGAGTGGATTCGACAGGACAAGCGGTGGGATGGGGAGCGGATCGCGGTGATGGGCGGCAGCTATGGCGGCTACATGGTTTTGGCGTCGATGATCCATTTCGGCGACATGCTCCGATGCGGCGTCGATGTCGTGGGCATCTCGAATTTCCTCACCTTTCTCGAGAACACGCAGGACTACCGGCGCGATCTGCGCCGTGTCGAATACGGGGACGAACGGGATGCGAAGATGGCGGAATTCCTCGGCCGCATTTCGCCGACCGCCCAGGCCGCGAAGATACGCAAAGCCCTGTTTGTGGCGCAGGGCCAGAACGATCCGCGTGTGCCTGTTTCGGAATCCGAACAGATGGTGAAGGCCATCCGCGGGCATGGGGGCCGGGTCTGGTATCTCAAGGCCGAGGACGAAGGACACGGCTTCCGCAAGAAGAAGAATGCCGATTACCAGTTCCTGGCCACGGTTCTCTTCCTCGAGGAGCATCTGCTCGATGCCACGGCACCCTCCATGGCGGTGAATGCGGGCGCGGCGGCGCCAGCGCAAGCGGAGCGACTCAGTCCTGCGGACGCGCATGTTTTCTTCGGGTATTACGATCTGCCCGCAGTGGATGCCGCCACGGGACGGCATCTCGCCCATCGTGTTCCGTTCTGCGATCGGCTGCCCGTTGCCGGGGACGAAGCGGAGTTGGGGCTCATCAACCTGAAAGGGGAGGGGATGTTCCGGCCTTTCGCGCGGACACGCGCATGGAACTTCCAGCAAGGCGCCCTGCTGCAATGGCTTGGAGATGGCACGGGGCGCGTCTTCTACAACGACGTGTGTCCCGAGGGCGGCGGGTATCGGGGTGTCCTGCACGACATCGCGACGAACGAGCGGAGGTTCACCGATCGCGCCCTGGCCAACATCTCGCGGGACGGGCGCTGGGGCCTGGCGGTTGATTTCGACCGCATGCATGATTTTCGTCCGGGCTACGGCTACGCGGCTCAGGACGACCCGCGCGGCGAGGTGCCCCACCCGGCGGATGACGGTGTCTGGGTTTGCGACCTGAGCACGGGCGCGAGCCGGCTGGTGCTGAGCCTGGCGGCGTTGCACGAGCGCGTGCGCGCGTTGTCACCGCTCATGGAA
>DAOOQY010000737.1:0-2978 GCA_035389025.1 Verrucomicrobiota bacterium | reverse complement strand
GATCAGATCGATCCGGTGTTCAAGGCCCTTGTGGCCGTTTGTCAATCGAGCCCGAACACAACCGAAACAGAAGGACGCGTCATCGCCGCCATCCGGAACTCCGCACCGGCCGAGCGCCGGCTGTTGTTGCCTCTGCTCGCGGAACTGGGGACCGCGGACGCCTTGATTGCCGCGCGGAACGCGACGCTCGACCCGAACTCCGAACTCGTCCGAACCGCCGTGCGCGTTCTGGGCCAATGGCCCAATCCAGGGCCCGCGCCTTACCTGATCGATTTTTGCCAGTCCACCACCGACCCGGGTTTGCACGCGCTCGCCTTGCGCGGCGCTGTCGAAGTCACCGCGCACGAGCCAGACGCCGCCCAACGCGTTGTGTTGCTCGAAAAGGCGATGAGGGTCGCGCGACGGGCGGACGAGAAGCGCCTGGCCCTCGCTCAGATGGCCCAGATCGGCTCGACGGACGCGCTCGAGACCGCCTTGAAGAACCTGGCCAATCCGGATTTGACCGAGGAAGCCGGGCTGGCCGCGATTGCGATTGCCGAGAAGCTTGCGGCGGCCGATTCGGCGGTGGCGGACGCAGCCGCCGTGAACGTGCTGGCCCGGTGCAAGGCGGCGGAGACCGTCCGGCGCGCATGGGCCCTGCGCCGGACGCCGGCGATCAGCGGTCCTTTCATCCGGCACTGGCTGGTGAGCGGGCCGTATCGACAAGCCGGGGTCGAGGGAGCGACCGCTGTTTTCGAACTGGCGTTCGGACCGGAAGAAGCGGACCCGAAGGTCGACTGGAAGCCCGCGCCAACGGCCGATCAGGTCGATCTCTCGAGTCTGTTCCCGGGCCAGGCCAATTGCGTCGCGTACCTGCGCGCGGAGATTGTGGCGGAGCAGGACGCCGACGCCCTGCTGCTCATGGGCAGCGACGACGGTCTCAAGGTCTGGCTCAACGGCGCGGTTGTGCATAGCAACAACGTGGATCGAGGCCTGATCGTTGATCAGGACCGCGCGCCAATCCAACTCAAGAAAGGCGCGAATCGACTGCTGCTGAAAATCACCCAGGGCGGCGGCGGCTGGGCCGCATGCGCCCGGATTGCCGGGACCGATGGTCAGCGCGTTCCGGGACTGCGGATCGAGCCTGCCCAGCCGTGACCACTAGCCCGCATGTTTCACGCCCCAACGGTGCTCAGGGCGGTCAGACTTCGCGAGAGGACTCCTATGCGGGCTCGAACAGCAAAACCGCGCCAGGTTCCGAGAGATAGAGAACTGCAACACACTGTTCCAATGACAAAACGCCTTCAGGACCGGCATGATGCCTCTGTATCCCTTTCCGGACGCGGTTTTGCCACAGCCCGGACATCCGATCCAGCCATCACCAGTCCAGCCCCTCCGCCCCGACGCGTCGGCGAAGTCGCCCGCGACCTGGGTCTTGACCCCGAGGAGATTCTCCCGTACGGCCATTACATTGCCAAGATTCCGATCTCTGAACTCGAGACTCGAGCCGACCAGCCCGATGGCCGCCTGATCCTGGTGTCGGCGATGACGCCGACGCCGCAGGGCGAAGGCAAGACCACCGCGACGATCGGTCTGGCCGACGCTCTGCGCCGTCTGGGTCACCGGGCCATGTTCTGTTTGCGTGAGCCGTCCCTGGGTCCCTATTTCGGCATCAAGGGCGGCGGCACCGGCGGCGGGCGCGCGCAGGTCGTACCGGCGGAGGACATCAATCTGCATTTCGTCGGCGACATGTATTCCGTCGAGAAGGCCAACAACCTCCTGTGCGCCATGCTCGACAACCACCTGCAGCATGGCAACGAGCTGGACATCGATCCGCGCCGCATCGTGATGCGCCGCGTCATCGACTTCAACGAACGCTCGCTGCGGGACATCGTGATCGGCCTGGGCGGACCGCTCAACGGCGTGCCGCGACGGGACGGCTTCAACATCACGCCCGCCTCGGAGGTCATGGCCATCCTCTGCCTCGCCCGCGATTACCGCGACCTTGGGGAACGGATGGCACGCATTGTTGTGGGGTTCACCTACAAGGGGGCCCCCATCCGGGCCGAAGCCGTGCAGGCCGTCGGCGCCATGCAGGTGCTGCTGCGGGACGCCATTCATCCGAACCTGGTGCAATCGCTCGAAGGCACGCCGGCATTCGTGCACGGCGGCCCCTTCGCCAACATCGCCCAAGGCACCAACACCAGCATCGCAACCCGCCTGGCGCTCAAGCTCGCCGATTACGTCGTCACCGAGGCCGGCTTTGCCACCGATCTCGGGGCGGAAAAGTTCTTTCACATCAAATGCCGCGCGGCCGGGCTGACTCCGGCCACGGCGGTCATTGTCGCCACAGTCAAAGCGATCGCGTACCACGGCGGCTTCAAGGAGAGCGGCGGCCTGGGCAACCTGGCCAAACACATCGAGAACATTCGGTTGTTCGGACTCGACCCCGTGGTCTGCGTCAGTCATTTCCCGGAGGACAAGCCCGAGGATTACTCTCGAATCATCCGTTTTTGCGCCCGTCAGGGAGTCGAGGCGGTGGTGTCGAAACACTTCGACCAGGGCGGCCAGGGGGCGCTCGATCTCGCACGGGCCGTGGTCCGGGCGGCGACACGGCGCAAACGCCGGGTGCTGCGCTTTCTCTACCCTCTGGATGCGCCGATCCGCAAGAAACTCGAAGCCGTAGCCACCAAGGTCTACGGCGCCGACGGCGTCAATTTCGACCGCGCCGCGTTGAACCACCTCGAGACTCTCGACCAACACGGCTTCAACAAGCTGCCCGTGTGCGTCGCCAAAACCCCGCTGTCGCTCTCGGACCGCGCCGACCTGCGCGGCCGGCCCGGCGGCTTCTCCATCACGGTGAACGAACTTCGGCTCTCGGCGGGCGCCGGCTTTGTCGTTGCGGTCTGCGGCAACATCGTCACCATGCCCGGCCTGCCCAAAGTGCCCGCGGCGGCTCGGATTCGGATATTGCCGACAGGCCAGGCCACCGGGCTGAC
>DAOOQY010000736.1:0-2978 GCA_035389025.1 Verrucomicrobiota bacterium | reverse complement strand
GGAGGCGGGAGGACGTCAGCGGTCTGCCTGAGCCGCGCTAGCGGCGATAGGCAGGATTTGCTGGTTCGACGCCTTTCCTCATGATTCTGAATGGTTTTGCCGTCAGCAGCAGAGCCGCCACGAGACCTCCGGCAACCGTTCCGATGGGTCTGACTGCAAGCATACACAGGAGGCAAAGCACCAAGCTGAACCACCACGCCCAGCGACAAGGGCGCTGGGTCCTCACCGCAACGATTCCGTGGAGTCCAAGTCCAGCCAGGAACGTGAACGCGGTCCCAATTCCGAGGAAGTACAGAACCACGGCAGAACCCATGGCGACGCCCCATGCCGTTGAATCGGCAGCACCTCGATTGCAGAGCATCCAGACGATGTACAGCGCGAGTGCGAAGGGGACAGCCAGAGGGCTGAGGATTCCCACGTTTGCTATGGATCGCATTGTCATCATCTCATGTCGAACGAATAGCGTTTTATCCCAATAATGCGGGGAGGATAAGCGGGCGGACTTTCAAATGCAAGGCTGAATCGACCCGCATTGGGGGATAAAATGCCGTTGGACGGAGCCGCGGCTGGGGAGGGCGCTATGGAATGGGGATGCGTAATTTCGGGGGGCGACCTGGGCGAATGGACCCCCAAGGAATGGCAAGCCGTCGTCCGCCGTGATCATGGGTAGGCGGCAGAAAGGAGTCCATCCGGCGGTGGATGTCCGTAAATCCGAGTTTTCGGCAGACTCCGACGGAGGCCGGTCGGTCGCACCGGTCACAATTCAGCAGATGGGGAAGAGGACGGTGAAGTTTCATGGTCCGGCGCGGGATGGAGGGAGGCACCTATCGTAAACCAGATGTCCGGTTTTACAACGGGGGCACCGAGTGATGTCCACTCCGGTCAGGCGCAACACGCGGTCAGGCGTGGATTCCCGGTCGGACGTAGGTGGAGGCGGCGCAACCTTCAGAACTTGACGGATGGCGGCGAGCGTGGCGGTTTTGTTCCGACCGGCGAGCCACCCATAGGCGCGGACTTTGGCAAACCCGGAGGGAAGAATGTGCAGGAGGAAACGGGCGATGAAGTCTTGGGCCGGTACAGTCATCTGTTTGAGCCTATTTCCATCGGCCCGGTCCCGCCAGTCGAAGGTGACGGCGTCTCCTTGAAGAGCGCGCAGGCGATGATCGCTCAAGGCCACCCGATGGGTGTAGCGTCCGAGATAATCGAGTGCATGCGTTGAGGTTTGAGCCGTCACTTTAGGATAGACGATCCATGGAGTGGCCCAGAGCGAATCGATCCAAATGTTCCAGTCCGCATCGGAAGCCAGCGTCGTGGCGGGGCCGTCATACCGCAAGCGATTTCTGCGACGCAGGGTCTTCAGGCGAGCGATGAACCGGGCCTGAAAAGCGGAGGCCAGGGCTTGCTTCCCGAACAGATAATGGCGGTTGGCGCTACGCCAGGTGCCGGTGTCCGCATTCCACGCACCACCGGGGACGAGACAATGGACGTGATAGTGGAGCAACAATTTCTGGGTCCAAGTGTGCAAGACGGCCAGAAAGCCCAACTGACCCCCGAGCTTCCATTGCGGGTCTGCCGCGAACCGTTGTAAGACCCAGGCCACAACCCCAAAGAGTTCGCACAGAAGCCGGGCGGGGTTAGCCCGAACGAGCGAGTTGAGTTGATGGGGCAACGTGAAGACCACATGGAAGTAGGGCACCGGCAGGAGTTCGGCCTGCCGGTGCTCCACCCACTGTTGCTTCCGAACGGTCTGACAGGTAGGGCAATGCCGATCCCGACAGGAGTTATAGACGGGAATCTCGCTACCGCAATGGTCGCAACGGTGCAGATGTCCGCCCAGGGCGGCCGAACGGCAGTCCCGCAGATGCCCCATGACCTTGCGGACCTGGGGTTCCACGGGATGCCGCCGGACATACTCCGGCCAGTGGGATCTCAGCACGTCCGCCACCCGAAGGTGCGGACGGTTCATTTAAGGCGTCTCAAACAAGACGTCGGCGGGAGACCGCACTTTGAGCAGATGTTCGGCGGTCAGATGGCAATACTGCGCCGTGGTGGACAAAGCGGAATGGCCCAGGCATCGCTTGATCACCAGTAAATCCACGCCTTGTTCCAGCAGGTGCGTGGCAAACGCATGCCGCAACCCGTGAATCCCCGGATAGTGTTTTAGGCCAGCGGCCTTACAGGCTTGATAATAGATGGTCTGCACCGACCCGATCGCGATGGGCCGGGACCGGTCGAATCCGAAGAACAACCAATCCGTCGGCCGAGCCTGCCGCCAATACGCGCGCAGGAGTTCCAGCGAATACCGGGATAACAACGTGTAGCGATCTTTCCGCCCCTTGCCTTGCTCCACGCGCACCATCATGCGATCCGGCGCGCTTTCGATCTGATGGGGCTTCATCCGGGCGACCTCGCTAACCCGTAGCCCTGACCCATAGACCAGGGCCAGTAACGCGCGGTGTTTCAGGTTGCGGGGGGTGTCCAAAATCCGACGCACCGACTCGCGATCCAATACGCGGGGCCGCTTCCGCGACCGGCCGCGCGGGGGAAGGGTAAACTCCGGGGCCGGACGCTTCAATAATTCCCCATAAAAACACCGAAACGCGCTGACGCGCACATTAACCGAACTCCACGCCAGATGTCGAACCCGAATCAAGTGGTCGAGATGCTCTTGAATCTGGGCGTTGCTGAGCGCATCCGGCGCCATCCCATAGGCGCGAGTCAACTCAACCATCGCCGCTTCGTAACTCTCGATCGTCCGATCCGCAAACCCCTTGACCCGCATGTACTGCAAATACCGTTCTCGCAATGCACCCATGACCGACTCCTCTGGTTTGGGCAACACGGCTTATCCGTGCTACCAAGAGAGTCAGTCTAGAAAAGAAAAAGCCGTTTCGCAGTCTTCACTCCGCGAAGCGGTTCCGTTCAACTTGTAATAGACAAAGCTTTGTACTTCCTGGAAAAACTGCCCCTCTGGGGGG
>DAOOQY010000735.1:0-2989 GCA_035389025.1 Verrucomicrobiota bacterium | reverse complement strand
ACTCCGTGTCAGCCATGACCGGGGACGAACGTTCGAGCCTTTGGGGAACTTGGGCGACTCTCCGGCCGGCGAAATCGCGATCAATCCTGACAACCCGGACGTGCTGATGGTCGGGTTGGGGCGCGGCGGCTGTGCGCGGTCGCGGAACGGGGGCGTCGATTGGCAGGCTTGCGCAGGCCCTGCCGGGCGGGTGATCGGCTTCCACTTCGATCGCACGCGACAAGGGACCACCGTGTTTGCGTCGACGACCCAGGGCATCTGGCGATCCGAGGATGCAGGGGGGACCTGGAAGGAATGCACGCAGGGCCTGCCCTGGAAAGACATCCAGGCCTTTGCCGGCGGTTCGGATCCGGTTGCCGGCGTGTCGATCCTCTATTGCGCGATCCGGAGCAAGGAGGTGGACGGGGCCTTTCAGGGCGGAATCTACCGATCGCGCGATCGTGGAGACACTTGGACACAGGCAATGGGGCCTGGACTCAACACGGAGACGACCCAGGCCGACCAATGGGCCTATGGCCCGATCGCCCAATACAACAATCTGCTTACGACAGACGCGCGCCCACGGACTGTCTATGCGCTGAACACCGCCACGGGCTTTCATCCGCCCCACCACGACACGGTGTATCGAAGCGACGACGGCGGCGAGACCTGGCGCGCCACTTACTTCCAGGACCCGCGGTTTGCCGAGTTCAATGTGGCCCATGACTACGGTACGGCGTCCACCGGGCAGTGCTACAAGGGCGGGGAAACGCCTTTTGGAGCCGCCATCTGCAATACCGATCCCGACCGCCTGATGCTCGTCCGCAACGAACCGCACATCACACACGACGGGGGGGAGTCCTGGTTCGTGGGCAGCACACGGCCCGCGGGAGACGAGAAGCCCGGCCCTGAAACCTCGTGGGTCTGCAACGGCCTGGTCGTCACCACCACCTGGCATTACTACGTCGATCCCCACGAGCCCAATCGCCATTACATCGCCTACACCGACATCGGCCTCTCCCGATCTCTGGACGCCGGCAAGACCTGGCTATGGTGGAACCAGAAGACCTGGGCGCCCTGGCGGAACACCTGCTATGAACTGGCGTTCGATCCGAAGACCCCCGGCACCATCTGGGGCGCATTCTCGGACGTGCACGACATCCCCAATGACAACATCATCTCCGAGCGCCACGGCCACCAGCGCCCCGGCGGCGTCTGCGTCTCCCGCGACTTCGGCCGGTCCTGGAAGCCCGAAGCCCGGGGCATCCCGGCCAAGCCGGTAACTTCCCTGGTGCTGGACCCGCGCAGCCCCCGCGGCGCGCGGACGCTCTTCGCCGGCGTGTTCGACGCCGGCGTGTTCCAGTCCTCCGATGACGGCCGCTCCTGGATGCCCAGGAACAGCGGTCTGGGGCACCCCGACAACATGCGCGTGCATCGTCTTATCCTGCATGCCGACGGCACGCTCTTCGCCGGTGTGTGCGCCAAACGGTCCGCCCCCGGCGCGCCGCTCATGAGCGAAGGAGTAGGCTTGTATCGGTCACGCGACGGGGCGGACACCTGGGAGAAGAACAACGGTTCGCAACCGCTGCTTTACGTGAAGGACTTCTCGGTGCATCCGACTGACAGCCGCCGCATCCTCATGGGCGCGTGCGATGCCGGTCGCGGGACACCTCGGGCGGCCTCTATATGACCGGGGACGGAGGCACGACCTGGCGCCGGATCGGGCGGCAGGGTCCGCAGACCTTCGGAGGCTGCTTCCACCCCCGGCACGAGGGCTGGATTTACATGACCCTGACCGAAGGCGCGCCGGGTCCCGGATTGTGGCTCTCACGGGACCACGGGGCGACGTGGAAGGCCTTCGACGACCTGCCGTTCTCGAACATCCAGCGCGTCGAATTCGATCCGACGGATTCGATGCGGCTTCGGCTCGCCACCTTCGGCGGAAGCGTCTGGCGCGGCCCGATTGCCCCAGACGATCCGTGAAGCCGGCAGCATCTGCGGACCCAGCGGCGGCTCGTGCAGCCCGATCAGCGCGAAGTCGCACGAGTCGAGCGGATCGCACACCGGATCGCCGATGTTCTGGATGAAGCTTGTCACACCTGTTCGGCTCGATTATTCTTCCGTCCGTCAAGCCCTCGCAAGCGGCACCCGCAGTTCCCGGTGCCTGCGCAAGGGCAGGAATCGAGTCCGAGAGGCGCGCCTCGACAGAGACAGGGGGACCGCCTCGGGCCGCGAACAGTAGACGAGACTGCAACAGACACTATGAAACCACCGAAACACTTCCGAATCCCGCTGGTGGCCGCGGTCGCGCTGACCGCGTGGGCCATCACGACAACTGTTCGAGCGGACTTCGCCTCTGAAGTCCTCTCCCACGCGCCGGTCGGCTACTGGCGTTTCAATGAGACGGACCCGATGCCGCCGGAGATTTACGCGGCGAATGCCGGCTCGTTTGGGACCGCGGGCAACGGCCGTTACATCAATGTGACCCGGACTCAGCCGGGGGCCATCCCGAGCGATCCCGCCGGCCGATGCGCCGTGATCCCGAATGCGAACGGCGGATGGGGCGGCTCGGCGCGCGTGCGGATTCCCTGGCAGGCCGATCTCAACACGGCGGGCGCATTCTCGGTCGAGTTCTGGGCGAAACCGGCGATTACCTCGGCGATTGCCTGCCCGGCGTCGTCCGTGGATTTCAACACAACGCCCCGATACGGATGGTTGTTCTACCAGGGCGGACCGCTCTTGGCTGACGGCAACGGCTGGTTCTTCCGGATTTACCACACGGGAACGGGCGGGAACAGCCTCGCGGCCGTCGACCTGGCGATCGACACCGACCACTGGTATCACGTGGTTGGAGTCTACGATGGAGCGGGGTCAATCAAGCTGTATGTCGACGGAGCGGTTGCGGCCACCACGCCCGTGGACGGCACGTTCACACCCAACGCCAGTCGCACGGATGTCCCGATGACCTTTGGCGGACGGGCCGACGGTCTGTCCGGAGACTACGGCTGGG
>DAOOQY010000734.1:0-2991 GCA_035389025.1 Verrucomicrobiota bacterium | reverse complement strand
GTCCATCAATAGGCCGTCCCAGAGCCTTCCGGAGCTGAGTCCTTCACCGTCTGTTCCTCGTCGTCATCGCACCGATAGTAGGCGCGGGTCCGGTGGATGAGGTGCGCGACCTCCTCGGACTCGAGTGCCCGGTCGTAGATCCGGAGGTCGGCCAAGGCGAAGAAGGCCGCGGTGTGCGGGTTGATGGTGGTTTCATCCTCCTCTTTGGTGGCGCCGACCAGGAGGTCATATGGATTTCCGGGTTGGAAGGAGGGCAAGGATTCAACAGAGGACATAGCACCGTCCACATAAAACGTTGTCTCATTGCCGGCAGAGCTGTGCGTCACAGCAACGTGATGCCACAATGGCGGCAACACGGAGCCACTCTTCACCCATGGGTTGGCGGCGAACTGCATGTACTTGCTAACCGCAACCGCGTAATCTGGCGCCTCTCCCAACCACAGGCGGTAGCCGCCCTCGTCGTCATGGTAGGCGCGAACTTTGTTCAGGACGATCTGATTCGGGAGACTCCTCTCCTGGAGCACCCAAAAGGCAAATGTCCAGTCTCCAGGCAGGTTCAGCTCATCGCTGTGCGGTACTTCAAGATATGTGGACGCCCCTTGAAAGCGCACGAAAGGATGTCCGATCTCCGAGGCGAAGCCGAACACCGGGGTTCCGAAGACCTGGGCAGAATGACCATTTCCGGAGACGTCCTCCACGAAACCCGGAGTGCTCTGTCGCATCTCCCAATGAGCGATCGGGCCGCTCTGTGTCCCGACCAAATCCTGCACTTCTCGAGTCGAGAGCGCCCGATCGTAGATTCGAACGTCGTCGATCGCTCCCTCGAAGGCATTCTCCGGCGCCCCGATTTGCCCGATACGCAACGGAACTGGCACGCTCTGAATGCTCATCGCCACTGCTCTGTCCACAACCAACCTTCCGTCCAGATATAACCTTATGTGCTGTGCGCCATGGTCAAAGACCCCCGTTACGTGATGCCATCTCCCTGCCTGAATGGGATCCGACGAAATGCACTGCTCCTCATGGCTGCCATCAGAAACTATAAATACCGGGCAACCTTCTTCCGTCAACCAAAGGAAGTATTGATCATCCTCCCGAAAACCCATGCCCCACTTCCCCACGATGGTCTCCCCGTTGCGCAGCGGGGCTGTGGCTTTGATCCAGGCTGCCACCGTCAGACTCTGCGTCCCGTGGATGTCCACTGTCGTGGAGTGCGGCACGGTTATCACCGAGCTGGTGCCGTTGAAGCTGCAGGCCCGTCCTGCCTCGCCACTGCGGTCCTCGGTCCACACCACATCCGTCAACGCCCCGTGATTGCCGTTCCCACTGCTATCCTGTCCGGTTCCGTCCAATTCATACAGTGCCACAGGGCCACCTTCAAGGCTCTGCCCATGGGCGGCGTAAACCGACAGCAAAATTGCTGTCAGTCCGGTGATCACAAGGTGACGGGCGGGCTTGGTCAATGTCTTCATATCTGCATCCTGAGTTGGATCTACAAGTGCCTCATTGTTTGTGGGCGGATGGCCGAGGTCTGCGGTGCTTTCTGTGAATCGGATGGTTCGCGCATTCGCGCATATGACCAGATCCGCCGAGCCGGTGTTTGAGTCTCATTGCCATCACGCAATCGTTTCTGCTCGGCCTGACGGGTTTTCCGGGTTGACGGCACCCGGCAATCCGCCACGCCACATTTGCTTTTCACCTTGCTTTACGATGGCGGATTCGATTTCCTGCAAAAGCGTGCGAAGTCATCAGGCGAGGGTTGGCGGGGAGCGCGAGGGGGTGTTTCCCTCGAGCCATTGGTCATCGATTTCTCTGGCGGCGCGGCCGGAGGAGATGGGGGCGGACGGCGCTCTCAACCGGCTGCTGACCAGGTATTACGCGCCACTGCTCGCCCACCTCGAATACAAATTCACGTTGCCGAGGGAAGCTGCCGAGGACGTGCTCCAGGACTTCATGGCCCGTAAGATCCTGGAGGGACGCCTTCTGGACCGAGTCGACCGCTCGCGCGGGCGTTTCAGGACCTTTCTGCTCAATGTCCTGGACAATTTTGCGAAGGATGGTCGCCGGGCCCGAAACCGGGCTGGGCGCGAGCCGTCGGGCGGTCTGGTGTCGATCGAGGACAATCTGCAGGAGGCGGAGCGGGGCGTTTCGCACCGGGATGGCGACCCGTTCGATCGGTTGTGGGCCCTGACGGTGATCGAGGAGGCCGAGAACGACACGCGCCGGTTTTACGAGGCCAAGAGGCGCCTGGATACCTGGGGCGTTTTTTACGAAGGCTGGTTCGTCCCGACCAGGGATGGCGTCGAGCGTTCGACGGACGAGGAACTGGCTCGGCGCCACGGTTTTGCGACCGCACGGCAAGTCAGCAACGCAATCGTCACCGCGAAGCGAGGGTTTGGCAGGATGCTCCGCCGGGCGATTGCGCGCTATGCGGATAGCGAAAGCGAGGTCGATGACGAACTGCGGAGATTGATGACCGTATTTACACGAGAGCGATGAGCGGGGCGCAGGTTTCAGAGACTCGGGGGTCTCACCCGCGGACCGCCAGGAATGCCGCGACCATCCCACCGGTGGGATTTCGGGGCAGAGGTGATTTGCAGGAAGCGCGTGCGGACGGCGTAGAAAGGTGCGGACATGTGTTCCGAGAAGACCAATCCTCCTGGAGAAGCCTCCGAGACGCGCTTCGCCGATCTCCTGGAAGCGGGATTGGAATCGACGCGTCCCTGGCGCGCGGAGGAACTGGCGGCGGCCTGGGATTATCACTTGTCGGCTCCGATCGAGTTCGAACTGGGCGCCATGAGCGCTCACCGGGCACGCGCCTTGCGGGATCTTGCTATGGCGCAGGGGCTGACGGTGTCGAGCGTGCGCGCGCTGATGCAACATCCCGTGCCGCCGATCGAACTTCTGGCCATGATCGCGAGATTCGCGAAGGCGTGCCTGAAGTCGAAAGACTCCCCGGTGCCCCGCGAGGTCGCCGGCGTGCTTTACTAC
>DAOOQY010000733.1:0-2991 GCA_035389025.1 Verrucomicrobiota bacterium | reverse complement strand
TGGGCGACACCTGGCAAGACCAGGAACATGTCCGGTTCAGCGAGGAGTTTCAGCGCACGCTGCGGGCGATGGCCAAGTTCATCGAGATTTCGCATCAGCATGTCCCGTTCCTGATGCGCAAGGCCCGGCGGATCGAGGATTACCTGGCGCAGCGCTAGAGAGGCGGCTTCGACTTGTCCATGAGTTCCGGAGCCAAAGTCAGTTCGATCGACGCGCTCGAATCGTTTCGGAGCAGCCTGCTGCTCTACTTGACCCGGAGCCGGTCGGTTCTCGACGAGGTGGCGCAGGACATCGTCCGGAACCGCATCTGGCTCGAGACGGATCGGCGGGTCCATTGGAAGCGCGAGATTCGCCTTTGCAGCGCCGCGGCCGCCCAGGCGGAGCAGGAATTGATGACCGCCCGGTTGTCCGGCGACTCCGGCGCAATCCTCGACCGGAAGAGGGCCGTGGCCAGAGCCCACGACGCCTTGCGCCGCGCCGAGGAGGGCCGCGACCGGGTTCGCCGTTGGCTCTTGCGATACGCCACCGACGTCGAGGCTCGAGGGGCCTTGCCGCGCCGGCTTCAGCACATGTTGTCAAACGAAGGGAACCGCGCTGCACACTTCCTCGAAACCGCAGCCGCCATCCTGCGCGACTACGCCGGTCAGGAAGCCGCGTCGGGACCCGCGGCATCGCAGCCGGCAGTGCCGCCCTCGATCGGGCCCGATGCCGGCCCCGCACCCGTGCCCGGCGCCGGGGAGCAACCAGGACAAGGAGATTCCATATGAGCCCCGGCGGTCATGCCCCGCGTCTGGCCAGTCTGACGCGGGATTTGCTGCAGCGATGGCACCAGGCCCGCGACAGTTGGGCGGATGCGAAGGCCCGCGAGTTCGAGGAGCGGTTCATCCGGGAGATCGAGTCGGAAGTCAACGCGACACTGCCGGCCATCGAACAGTTGGAATCCGTGCTGCAACGCGTGAGGCAAGACTGTGAGTAACCTCCTAAGTCTCGAACAGACCCTCGATCACCTGGCCCGGCTCAGGCAGGGCGTCGCGCGCTGCCGGGATGCGGCGGGCCGGGTCGAGGGGGAGTTCAAAGAGCGCATCGCCAAATTGAACCGCCAGACGGATGTGGCGTTGCGTGAGACCAACACGCGGCTCGCGGACGACATGGCCGCCGAGGATGAAGCCGCCCGCCAGGCCGCCTCAGCCAGCCAGGCCCGACACGACCGGCGCAAGGAGCGGATTCTTCAGGCCCGCCAGGCCGCCGAATCGGAACAACTCAAGCGCATCGGAGACGAGGAGGCCCGCGAGGTGTTCCACGTCCAGCGCGAGATGCTCCAAATCTCCCGCGATCACCAGGCGGGTCAGCAGCATGCGGACGCCACATACGCCTCCCTCAGAGAGAACTGGGTCGAGGAGCGGGATCGTGTCGAGAAGCTCGAACGCGCGGCGGGCCGGGCCTTTCTCGGCTTCCGTTCCTACCGCAACATGCTGCGGTCGGCCTGCGCGTCGCCGGGGCCCGCGCCCGCGGGGCGGTCGAAAGACATGCTCGAATTGTGCCGCGATCGGCAGAACGAAGCGAATGCCCAGCTTCGCCGCCTGCGCCGGTCGCCGCTTCCGGGCCTCTTCACGGTGGTGTCGCCCTGGCTCTGTGCCGTTCTGCTGGTGGCAGGCCATGCGCTGTTCGCCATTCTCCCGCTCCTGCGCGACGCCGCGTTCCGGCCCGGCCACATGCAGCCGCTGGCCGTCTCCCTCGCCGTCTCGCTCGTTGCCCTCTTCGCCTTGCACGCGTTGGCCCGGAAGCTGGCGCGCCCGACCGCCGCGGCCCTGGTGGCCGCATCGAGCCAGGCGCTGCACCTGGTCGAGGCCGGGGAGCAGGCGGCCTGGAACGAGCACACCCAGGAGCAACAGCGCCTCGAAGAAGAGGCCCGTTCGAAAAACTCAGTCCTCGAAGACCGCTGGCATCGGGCCGTCGACGCCGCGGCGGCGCAACGGACCAAACTGAACGCCGATCTGGGCACCAGGCTCCATCGGGCACTGGCCCGCGGCGACCGGCTCCGGCTGCGCGCCTCGGATCGGCTTCAAAGCGAACACGCCGCGCGCGTGGCGGCCCTGAACCAGGGCGCCGCCGAGCAACGGACAGCCCTTGAACACGAGCGCGCGCGGCGGGTGAGCGAATTACAGACGGCGCTTCAAGACTCGTCGCAAGCCCTGGTGCAGGATTGGGCGCAGGTCACCGGGACGGCCTATGCCGCATTCGAGGGGCTGCGCAACGCCGCTGCGGAGAGCTTCCCGGACTGGGCAAGCCGGTCCTGGGATGACTGGTCGCCGCCCTCGGTGTCGGTCCCGGCGGCGCCGTTCGCCTCGGTGACCCTGGACGTCGCGGCGTATGTCGGCGGTCTGCCGTCCGATCCGCGCCTGGTGCTGCCCGGGCCTGCGCAGTTCGATCTGCGACTCTTGCTGAAGCATCCCGAGCAGGGCTCGATCGTCATCGAGACGCAGGCCTGGGGACGTGCCAAGGCCTTGGCGGCTCTGAACGCGATGGTCCTGCGGCTGCTCATGAGCGCCCCGCCAGGACGGGTGTTGTTCACGATCCTCGATCCGGTCGGCTTGGGCGAGACCTTTGCGGGGCTGATGCACCTCAGCGATCACGAGGATCGCCTCATCAACCGCCGCATCTGGACCCAGCCCGACCAGATCGAGCAGCGCCTGGCCGACCTCAACGAGCACATCGAGAAAGTGACGCAACTCTACCTCCGCAACGAGTACGCCACGATCGCCGATTACAACGCCCAGGCCGGGCGCATCGCCGAGCCGTATCATTTCCTCGTCGCCGCGGATTTCCCGGTCAACTTCAGCGAGTCCGCCGCCAAGCGCCTCCTCAGCATCGCATCGAGCGGACCGCGTTGCGGCGTGTTCCTGCTGCTCCACTGGGACCGGCGCAAACCGCTCCCCGCCGAGGCGGCGCCGGAGGACTTGCGCAAAGCCGGGGTTCGGATCACCGCGGTGA
>DAOOQY010000732.1:0-2992 GCA_035389025.1 Verrucomicrobiota bacterium | reverse complement strand
TCCGAGCCGTGTGGTGTTTTCGACTGCGTAGCCGTCGAACTCCACCAGCCTCGGCTGGACTGACTCGAAGTAGCGCTCCGCCGCCAAGCCGGTGGTGAGGCGACTGGCGAATGAGGAAACGCGCTCACCTTTCTTTCGTTTGGGTTGAAACTGGCTCCATGCGCTTTCGTCGTAACCGGTGAACGACCTTATCAAGCCGGCAAAAGTCTCAAGGTCGAGCGTCTTGTATTCTTTGAAGACCTTCAGGCAATAGTCTCGCGCCGGTCGCTTGTGCCAGCCTCGGCGCTTGTTCGGAAAGAGCGGATCAAATTCATCACGGTAGTTTTTGATGGACGCCGGTTTTTGACCGAGCGCAAAGCCGATGACATTAAAGGCTTCCACGAAGCTCTCGAAACCGAGCTTCTTCAGGCCGGGCGTGTCGTATTTCGACAGATACAGCCCCGTGAGGATCAGTTTCTCGCGCACTGGGATTTTTTGAGGGTCGAGAAGCATGGATGGGGCACAGATTCAGTTCAGGGCGTGAAGGGCGTTCTCAAAATCGCGCCCATCGTGTGAAGTCAAGAAGCCAGTGACATTCTCCAGCAGAACCAGCGGTGGCTGCCGGCGCTCGCGCTTCATGTCCTTCAGAATGTCAGTGAATCCCCAAAATGCCGACGACTGAGCCCCCGCCAGACCGTGGCGAGCGCCAGCCAGCGAAAGGTCGTTGCAGGGGAATGAAGCGGTAGCGAGGCTGACAGTGGGAACCTGCGAGCATTCTAGCTTGTGAATTTCTTCGACTACGAACTCGCCGGTGTTGCCAAAGTGGTCTACGTACATCTGCCACTTGTCGTGGTCGATGTCGTTGGCAAAGGCGACGCGCCAGCCTGCGCGTTCGAGACCAATGCGCATCAGACCAATGCCCGCAAAGAACTCCGCGATCTTCTCGTCGAACGTCTTGTTCATACTTGTTTGTCCAGGCAGTTTATGAGCCTTTGCCACTCACTCTGCAATTCTCTTTGACGGCCAGTTTCGAGGCGATACTGCTGACAACCGATTCGGGCGACCGAAGCGCATGCTCCCATACCCGGAGCACCCGCCAACCGCTCTTCTCCAGGCAGTTGGTGGTCTCTCGGTCACGAAGGCAATTTCGGGCAATCTTGCGCCTCCAGTAGGCGCGGTTGTCCTTGGGAATTCGCAAGTGAACGCGGCAGCCATGCCAAAAGCATCCGTCTACAAAAACGGCCAGGCGCTGCCGCGCAAAGACGAAATCGGGCTTGCCGGGAAGAAGTTGATGGCGGCGCCACCCCGTGATGCGGTGCGCCCGCAGAATGGCTGCAAGCTTCAGTTCGGTGGCGCGATTGCCGGTGGCGCGAATCGCAGCCATGACCTGAGATCGCTTCTGCTTTGTGAACACGTCAGCCACGGAGCGATTTGTACCACGAAGAAGAACGATTGGGAATCGCACGGGGGAATGGGCGGGCGCTAACCCGTTGAGAGCCTCCGTGCAAGTGTCGCCCAGCGTCGGGCAGAGTTGTGCAACGCAATCCGGGAAAAGTCAGCCTGTTTTCCTGATTTCGGGCCGTTTGAGCCATAATCACCTCGGAGCCTGTCTGCAGATTTTAGGGGGTGCCGGTTTCGCGGGAAGGGCTGGATGGCGAGGCGGGCCTTGGGTTGCGGACATCGGGGGCAGGCTAGCGTGTGACGGGGATCATTCTCCGTCCTGCTTCATGAGCGGGCTTGCTTTGCGTCTTGGCGTCTTTGCCTTGGACTCGGCTCGGCCCGGAGGAAACGCAATGACGCAATGGCGCAATGACGCAAAGAGGGGGCAGGAGTGAAACGCGGTTTTGCTTCTCTAATCCGCATAGCGGTTATCCTGCGAGGTCTGACTGCCCTGGGCAGCGACGGGGTGTGCCACTCTCTGTCAACATCTCGTCTATTTGAAAGCAGTAGCATGCCGCTGAGGCCGTCCGTTGTGGCCCAATTGGGTTGCAGCTTTGCCTTGCGGTAGTGCAATCGTCCGGAGTCTGCGCAGCCGGCGACGAATCTCGGATGGCCGAGTTCCAAGAGGCCCTGGTCGGTGAGGGTGATTGTCTCGAGACGGGGCCTCTCCCGCCGCCGCAGGAGAGGCCCTCCGACGTTTGGTTGCGGCTTTGCCGCGCCAAGGGATATCGGCAGTGCGTATCGTTGCGTGGTCTCGAACGTCTTCGGCACGGCACGAAGACAGCCTGGGATTCTGAACCCGAACAACGAGAGCTCCAGCCCGGAACTGGCGGTGTTACGTGAACCGGTTTTACCTTGACCGACGCGTTCCGTTCGGCCATCGTGCCGCCACACACCGCAAATCCCTACTTGTTGGAGAACCAATGAAAACTCCGCTCCTGCTCCTCCTTGGTTTGGTGGCCGTGGCGCCGACACGGGCTGACTACCGCGACACCGTTCTGGCCGACAATCCGGCCGGCTATTGGCGTCTGGACACCGCCGAGCCCGGGCCTGATGCCATGGTGGCCAACAGCGGCTTCCTCGGCGCGGTTGGGGACGGCACGATTGTTGGGTCCATCGCCCTGAATGCCGACACGCCCCTGGTGGGCGATGCCAATCCGTGCTTTGACTTCACCTCCGGGGGGCGGATCAGCATTCCGTTCGACCCGGCTTTGGTGCGGACGAACGCGTTCTCGTACGAGACCTGGTACAAGGAGGAGGTGGGCGCCGGAGGAATCCGATGTCCGCTCTGGTGGCGGGACGAACCCGCCGCCGGCGACACCCGCGGGTGGGTGCATTACATGTGGACCGATTGGGATCCGAATTGGGGCGGTCGGGGAGTCGTCTTCCAGTCTTCTGACGTTTACACGACCTGGAACGGCCTGGGGTCCACCGCACTCTACGCGCAGGGCGAATGGCAGCACCTTGTCTGCACATTCGACGGGCAGACCAAGAGGGTCTATGTCAATGGCGTCCTCATCGCCGTCAGCACGACCGCGAAGACGAGCGCCGCGAACAGCAGCGCGCCGGCGCG
>DAOOQY010000731.1:0-2993 GCA_035389025.1 Verrucomicrobiota bacterium | reverse complement strand
GATCGGCAGTGAGAGCGCCCTCCCAGATGCGGAACTCGTTGTATGTTCCGGCGAACATATTATCGGCCCACTGTGATCGCCCGAGCCAATTATTGACGTCGTGGATCAGATTCAGCGGCGTGGCTGAAGCGCCCGTTGCTATAGGTGCACCGTTGAGGTACATGACGGTCTGGTTGCCTGTGTAGTCGTAAGTGACGACCAGGTGGTGTTCGCTGCCCGCGGCTGGCGTCGCCGCGTTCAACACCGTCGGCTCGTTGGCTGTGCGCGGGTCACGCACGGCAAACCGGATGGACCCACCCTCGGCGGTTGTGAAGGGCGTGAGGAACAGGTAGGCGCCGTTTCCATCCGACACATTCTCGCCACCGGACGATGTGCCGAAGTCGTACACGCGCGCCCATTGGGCTGGGGCTTGCCAGCTCACCCAGGCTTCGATCGACACGTTGACGAGACTGCTGATCATGCCGTTGGGCAGGTCGACGTAACCCGAAATGACATCCTCGCCCGCATTCGAGGCTCCGCCGCCAGGCAGAGTCAGTTTCCCGGCGCCGTCGAAATCAGCGCCCAGGCCCTTGAGGGTGCCGTCGGCGCTGCCGATCGAGTCTTTGACCGTTGTGCTGCCGGCAGCCTCGCTGAAGCTGTACCGGTGTTTGAGTTCGGTCGCCGGCGGGGCGAGAACCGTCACCTGCTGGCTGGCTTCCTTGCCCGAGTAGGTCGCCTTGATCATGGCCGTGCCCGCCTTTAGGGCGGTGTAGGCGCCATTGGCGTCGACGGTCAACACCGAGGGATCGCTCGATTCGAGCGTGGTGAAGGGGAGCACATTGAGGTACTTGCGATTCGCAAAATCCGCCGTGACACTTGCCTGGCCGAGGGCGCGCGGGCCGACGAGCGTGGTGGCGGTGAGCTTGAGAACGACCCCCTGCAACTCGCCGGGAGCCGTCCCCTCGGCGCCGTAGAGGAAGTTGTTGGCCACATCGCCGGCGCTGAGCATGCCGCCATGCACGCGGACGGAAGCGATGTAACCCGAGAGCGCCTGGCCAAAGTCGAAATCCGTGCCGGCGGTGTTGGCCTGCGCGGCCAAGCGGATGTAATCGTTGGCGTGTGTGGCCAGGGGCGCCGTCAGAATCTCTTCCGTCTTCAACACGCCGTCGGCATAGACCCGGACGATCTTGTCGCCGTTGTAGGTATAGACCAGGTAGTGCCAGAGACCGGCCAAGGGCGTGCCGCTCCAGCCAACGTCAGGGCTGCCCCAGTGCCCGACGGCGCCATACGTGGCATTCGCGCCGTAGTTGAACGAGAGGTTCGAGCCGTCGGGCCCACCCCGATGCGACCAAGCCACCAGGGTCTCCTCATCGTTGATTGCAGGGTTGTACGCCCAGACTTCGATGGAACGATCGCTGTCATTCACGATGTCCAGGTCGGTCAGCGGCCCCTGGTAGGCGGTGTCGGTGCCGTTGAAGCTCACGCCCGCCAGGCCCGTGCCTTCCACGTCAGCCATATAAACCGGTGTCCCAAACGCCACGAAATCGCCTTCACCGGTCCGATTCGGCCACGTGCTGGTGTCGGTCTTGACGTCGTCGGCACGAAGATCAACCCACAACTTGCCGGCGGTCGCGACTCCGGTCTGCCGCGGATTGACGATAATGGGGACGGCGGTTGACTGCCCGCCGTAGCTCAGGGTGACGTTGGCCGAGCCTGGCGCCAACGCCTCGATGACACCGGTCTGACTGACGCTGACGACCGCCGGCATGTCCGAGGCGTAGGTCACACCCGGAACACCTTTGAGGGCCACGCCCGCCAGTTGCGCAAAGTCAACGGTCGCGGAAGTCGGCTGCGCGTCGCCCTGGGTCATCGTGGTTTGCGGCACGACGAGGTGGACGGCCTGCACGCTACCCAGGACAGCGGGGTCCGTACTCGGATTCGCAGCCCCGGATACGAAGCTGGCAGCGACCTCGACCGAGTTGAGCGGGTTGTTGTAGATGCGGAACTCATCGATGGTGCCGTCGTAGGCGGCGTCGCCATTGTACAACGAACGACCCAGCCAGGAGTAATTGTTCTGAATCTTGCTCAGGTCGAAACCGACCGAGGCGGCCACCGTGACGGAGTTGACGAGCAGACCGTCCTTGTAAAGGGACATGGTGTTGTTGGCCGGATCGTACACACAGGTGATCACACAGGGACCGAGGTTGTCGAGAGTCCCCGTGCCGACGACAACATGTTCGTCGTTGTAGCCGGGGTCAGCCTGGGCGTAGCTCATGCGGAAGTCGCCTGAGCCCGAGTGGGGGGTGAACATGAGCATGTGTGCGCCTGCTCCACTCGCGTTCTGATTGCCGAACCCGTAGATTTCGGACCAATTCGCGTTCGCATAGACGTCGATCCACATCTCGAACGTGGCGGCTGTGAAGCCGTTGATCATGTTGGCCGGCAGTTCGATGTAGTCGCAGGTCGCTCCGGACGTCACAGTCCCGCCGGCACTCGAGAAGTACGCCACGCCCCCGGCGACGTAGGTGTTGTTCATGATCGTGCCGTGAGCGGTGCCGATGGAATCGCTCGCGTCATTATCCGTGTTGAAGCTGTAGCGATGTTTAAGGTCCGCCGATGCGTTCTGCGCCAGTGCCCATGTGAGGGCACCGGCCACAAGCACCCGCGTCGCCACACGCCCCAGGTGTCGGATTGAAGATGTGTTCATTTTCATGCAGTCCTTCTGGTCGGCCGGTTCGGTTGTTTCTCTTCACGACCCAACGCCACAAGGACCGGCTCTTGCCTTGCGGAGCCTGGGTGTTCTGTCTGGCATTCTCGTATCCCCTTGCAGACCAGTTTGTCAATCGTGCAGTTGGTTGCGGTGCATCTGACAGTTGTCGCTGTGATGTCGCCCGGTGAGGGCACCGGGGCCGACAACGGATGGAGATTGCCGGAGGGGCGACGCCTGCCTGCCTGCAGGCAGGTCCTCGTCGCCCGCCAAACAGGGTCTGCAACTCTCATCGCCGGGGACGAGG
>DAOOQY010000730.1:0-2994 GCA_035389025.1 Verrucomicrobiota bacterium | reverse complement strand
CACCGACAAAGACGGGCTTCTTCTCGGTCTCCTGGCGGCCGAAATCAAAGCAAGGACCGGCCTCGATCCGGCCCAGTATTTTTACCATCTTTCAGCGATTCTCGGGCGTCCCCACTACAGACGACTCGACGCCAAGGCAACTCCGGAACAGAAGAAACTGCTCAGGCAGGTGAACGCGGACGCGGTGATCCTCAAGGAACTCGCCGGCGAGCCGGTCCGGGCTGTCACAACCCGCGACCCGGAGAACGGGACCCCCATCGGCGGTCTGAAGGTGACCTCGCCAAACGGCTGGTTCGCAGCCCGGCCGTCCGGAACCGAGAACATCATCAAGCTCTACGCCGAGAGCCTCGACAGCGAGGAGCATTTGCGGCGCATCGTCAGGGAAGCGCGGGACGTCATTGGACATCTCAGCGGCGACATGACGCTCGGCCTCGAAGAGGAAGGAACAGTAGATGCAGACCAAGCGCATGATCGAACTGAAGAGGATCGTCGCCGCGGATAAGGCCGCCGCCTACAGTGAACTGGAGGCGCAGTTGCGCGCTCTGCTGGCAGACGAACGGGACTTCATCGCCAACGCCGCCAACACCGCCGCCCTGCTGTATCACACGGTGCCCGGGTTGAACTGGGCCGGATTCTACCGCCTTGCCGGCGAGATCCTGATCCTCGGTCCGTTCCAGGGCAAACCGGCGTGCGCGCGGATTCCGATGGGCAGTGGCGTCTGCGGCACGGCGGCGGAACGGCGCGCGTCGGTCCGGGTGGCCGATTGCCGCGCCTTCCCCGGTCACATCCCCTGCGACCCGGCGTCGAACTCGGAACTGGTCGTCCCGCTGCTTCAAGACGGGCGCCTGCACGGGGTGCTCGACCTCGATAGCCCGGTCCGGAACCGCTTCGACGCCGCGGACCAGGCGGGTCTGGAGCGATTGGCCGCCGTATTCACAGCCGCGATCGACTGGTGATCGCAATGCCACGGCTCGGTCCGAAGCCGCATCGGCGGCAAGAAACCCACACGCGCACTCAGATCAGTCTTCGTTGCACTCTGCGCGCCCTTGAGTCGCTTGTCGGGAATCTCGCAATGCGGACGTCTCACAAGACTGCGCGGAGTCTGGTGTCCGGGCTCAGGCAAAACGGCGCGCAGAGAGGGAACCATGCGGAGACTATCCGCCTCGAGGGTTCGTCCCTGTTTCGACAGCGTGGGGCATTGTCCTTTCTGTCAGTCGGGGCGCGGTTTTGCTTTCTAGCCTGCATCGTCTTACCGTTGTGGAGTTTGCCTCCGTGTGAACCGGCGGGGTATGCAATATGCGGGCTGGCAGCCGACCCGTTCGGGCAGATGCCGGACGATGCGGCTTTCCATCCGTTCCAACAGTCGGCCGACCCGCCCGAGGCCGAGTTGGTCGCCCCGCCTCACCAATCCGAACCCGCGCTGCCAGTGACAAGCGGCATCGGGGCCGCGGCGGCGCAGCCGAACGGGTCCCTGACCGGGCGCATTGTGTTTACCAGCGCCGGCCACGGCTGGACCTGGACGGCGAACGGGTGGCGGACCCAGCGCGGGGTGGCGCTCGATATGAACGAGGACTATGGGAACCTCGACCAAATGACCCTCTTCGTCGCCTACTGCTTCAATGCAGGCGCCACGGTCGTTGCCCTGCGGCCCGTCGGATACCAAACCAACGAGGTGGTGTTGGACAACGATAGCACGGGGGTGACCTGGAGCGGATTCTGGAGCGACAGCACGTCGGGCGTCTTCTTCGGCAACGCAGGCGCCCTGCCCTACCGTTTTGCCGCCGCGTCTCAGACCGAGACGGCCCTGGCCACCTACACGCCCGCCATCCCCGTGGCGGGCCGTTACCCGGTTTACTGTTGGGCAGCGCACGGTGCCAACCGCATTCGCCAGCTTTATCGCATCTCTCACCTGGGCGGTGAAACCTGGGTCCGCGTCCCCCACGACCTCGTCGGCAAAGGCTGGGTCTACCTGGGCACATACCAGTTCCGCGCCGGGGCGAACGCCGCTGTCGGGTCGGTCCGAATCTCGAACCTGGCTGAACCGGGAATCACCTCGGGTGTCGTGATTGCCGACGCCATCCGGTTCGGTAACGGACACGGCGATATCGATCGGGGCGGCGGGGTCTCGACGTATCCCCGCGAGGAGGAGTGCAGTCGGTATTGGATACAACGCATGACCGGCCAGGGACAGGACCCAGCCCTGTACGACGGTCCCGGCGACGATTCGAGCGACAACGTCGGCGCGCCAGCGCGCATGGCAGCCGAGATGAACCGCAGCGAGGGCGGGAACACATTCAAGCGGGCATACGTCGGCTTCCACTCGAATGCAGGCGGCGGTCGCGGGGTGATCGGCCTCCACAACAACGAATCCCTTTTCCCCGGCACGCAGACCTCGGCCAACCAGGTCACACTCGCCCGATTGCTGGCCCGCGAGATCAATGACGATCTGGTCGGGCTCAACGCCTTGCTCGAGACCCCCTGGCATAACCGCGGCAGCAATCTCACCTACGCTCGCAGCGATTACGCATTCGGTGAAATCCGCGGCGATGCCATCCGCTATGAAATGGACGCCACGATCATCGAGGTCGCCTTCCATGACAGCGAGGCCGACGCCCGGTTGCTGCGCGATCCCAAGGCGCGGACGTGGTGCGCGCGCGCCGCTTGCCAGGGACTCGTGCGGTACTTCGCCCAGTTCGACGCAGGTCCCTTGATCTTCCTGCCGGAACCGCCGGCCAATCCCCGCGCCATGGCTCAGCCGGGAGGAATCCTCGTTTCGTGGTCTCCCCCCGCAGCCCAGGGCGGGAGCGGGGCGGCGACGGGATACATGGTCTATCGTTCAACCGACGGCTACGGGTTCGGCGAGCCCGTCGCCACATCCGGCACATCGCTCCTGATCACAGACCTGCCCCCTGACACCACCGTCTCACTCGGGCGGCATCGGCGGGACGAGCAAGGCGGTCTGTTTTGCACCTCGTCAGTCCCGACGGAAGACTC
>DAOOQY010000729.1:0-3005 GCA_035389025.1 Verrucomicrobiota bacterium | reverse complement strand
CATAGACGTTGTAGACCCCATCGGGGCTCTCGGTGTCGATCAGGGTGATCTCGCCAACATCGAATCCCATCAGTTTCACCGGATCGCCCACCTTGAGGCCGGCGGCGCTGTACAGGCTGGTGCAGTACTCAACCTTGGTCACCAGCCACCCCTTGCGCTTGGCCGTCTGGTACACGTAGTACACGAAGCCGCCCACCAGAAGAAGCGTCGCCAGGAAGACAAACAAACCAACCGCTCGCTCCACGCGGCCCAGACGCGTCCGCAGTTGAGGCGTAAGATCCTGCACTCGCTAGAAATTCCGCCCCGGCATCTCGAGCGTCGTCGGCGAGTAGATCGTCCGGGGAGCCGCGGTCCCCGTGTTGCGATCCGCACTGGCGGTGGCAGGCAGCACGCTTCGCACGGGACTCATGTCGATCAGCGGGCGGCGCTGGGCCGCTGGGCGCGAGTTCACGCCGCCAATCGTGTCGACAAACTCCAGCTTCGGGCCCGCGTCAAAGCCCGGGGCGGGGCGAGCGACTACCGGATTCAGCTCCCGTCGGGTGGGATCCGCAATCACGCCGATCAAATCCACCGATTCCACCGCACTCTCGCTCGGGCCAGCCTCGGGGAGAACCGAAGCCACGCCCGCACGCGAGGCCGCCGGCTTTGCATCGGTCGGCAGACCGATCCCCAACATGCGCCGAAACTGCTCGGCCCGCGCCTCGGCCCCTCCCGCCGGTTTCGCGCTCGACGGCATGGTCGTGAGATTGAGGCTGTCGCGAACCAAATCCCGCCGGCTGTTGGTGTCCAGCGCGTCGCCCAGAGTGCCGAGAACCGAACTCCTCGATGGAGTGTCCGAAAACAACACCCCGGTGCGGTCCCGGTCGACCGAGAGGGGGGTGGACCCGTCGAACTCGGTTGACCCGAAGGCCTGGAAAGGCTGGAAACGCGGTGTCAATTCGCCCCTGTTCATCCGCTCGTTCGGCATCGGATCGAGCTTGACCGGCGAGCGGCTCTGCTTGGCGTCGGCCTTCTCCTTGCTGAAATACGCTTCCCAAAAATTCATCGGCCGGTCGCTCTCCTCGCCGAATTTCTCGATATCGACGCCGGACCGGACCCCAAAGGCCCGGAAGGCATTGTCTTTGTCGAAATCGAGATTCTTCCCCGGATCGAGAATCCAGTTGCTGCGCGCGTCGCGAAGCCGTCGCGAGTCCACGCTGGGCGCCAGGCTCGATGGCGGGGCAAACGGAATCGCCCTGACGCCGTCAAGAGAACTGCCTCCCATCCGCGGCGCGTCCATGCGCCGCTGGAACATCAGAGTCGGCACCGCGACATCCACGCGCGCGCCACCCTTGCCCCCGTCTTCACTGTCCGAGAAGGTGACTTTGCCAGGCGTGCTCGGAACCTCGGCCGCCCAACCGGCGGCGGCCACGGCCCCAACCACGACGCCGAGCACCGCCCCGCGCCATCCCGATGTCACCCGTCGATTCATGTCCTGCTCAATTCTTACGCCCGAAGTAGAAGACCGTCAAAGGGCTTTTCCCGCCAATTCGACCCCGAACCGGGCCCGTGCGTTCATTCGCCGTCGCCGCCAGAAGCCTCGCGACGCTCCCACCGCCGCGCCGCGCGGGCCGGCACCGTGCGATCGATCTTGGCGTAGTAGGTGTTCTCGCCGAAAAGCGCGTCGGCGGCCTGCTGAAGGGCAAGCGAAGGCGTGACACGATAGCGATCGTGCGCCTCGATGAAGACCAACTCGCCCGCCGGGTGGATCAGGCACAAAAACAGGGGGCACCGGCCCGCGTGGTCAGTGGCCAGCGCCCGCGCCTGTTCGAGACGCTGGGCATCCAGATGCGCCGTGTGGAGCCGCAAATGCACCTGTTCCGTGTAACGCTGCGGGGCGTCATCGAGCAGGATCAACTCCTGCGCAAAGACCTTCGGCTTCTCATCGGTCGCGCTCACCTCCCCCACAACCAACACGGCCGTGTTGGGCTGAAGCAACGCCTTGTGTTTCTCGTAGCTCTCGTTCAAGCAGACCAGTTGCACCGATCCGGTCAAGTCCTCGATCGTGGCCAGTGCGTACGGTTTGTTTGTCTTTTTCGAAATGCCGTGCTGCGCCGCGGTGATCAGGCCTCCAATCCGGGTCATCGCCCGGTTCGGCAACTGGGCCAGTTCACTCGAAGTCGCCAGGGCGAATTGCTGCAATAGACTCGCGTAAGGCGTCAGCGGATGGCCCGAGACATAGAACCCCAGCAACTCCTTCTCCGCCGCCAGCAGTTCGCTCTGCGGCCACTCCGGCACCCTGGCGATGCTCTCGCCCAACGCAGCCGGTTGGTCTTGAAGCAAACCAAAGAGCGAGGTCTGCCCGCGGGCGCGGTCTTGGGCCGCGCTCGCCGCCCGCGCCAACGCCCCGTCGATCGCCGCCCACAGAGTCGCCCGCGTCTCGCCGAACGTGTCACAGGCCCCCGATTTCACCAGAGCCTCGAGGACCTTCCGATTGACCGCCCGGAGGTCCACGCGATCGCAAAGGTCGGCCAGCGACTCGAACGCCCCCCCTTCCTCGCGGGCCTTGAGAACGCTCTCGACTGCCATCTCGCCGACGCCCTTGATCGCCGCAAGACCGAATCGGATCGACTTGCGCCCGCCCGCGCCCCCGTCGCGCCCGCCGGGAGCGAAGTGAATCCGGCTCTCGTTCACGTCGGGCCCGAGCACATCGATCCCAAAAGCCCGCGCCTCGCCTATGTAAAGGCTCAGCTTCTCGGTGTCCGCCATGTCGTTCGTCAACATCGCGCACAGGAACTCGACAGGATAATTGGCTTTCAGATACGCGGTCTGATAGGCCACCACCGCATACGCGGCCGCGTGCGACTTGTTGAAGCCGTAGCCGGCAAATTTCTCGAGTTGATCGAAAATCTGGTTGGCCTTGTCCCCGGGAATCCCATTCTTCTCCTTGCAGCCCCGGACAAAGATCGAACGCTGCTTGGCCATCTCCTCCGCCTTCTTCTTGCCCATGGCCCGCCGCAACAGGT
>DAOOQY010000728.1:0-3007 GCA_035389025.1 Verrucomicrobiota bacterium | reverse complement strand
GCGGTGGGCACGCCGAACAGCAGGAACTTGCTGACGCCAGCCGCCAGGTCCGATCGGGTCAGTATGCCCTGCTCGACGGCTTCAACGGCGCTCTGATCGTCGATCCCACCGACCAGACCCTCTTCGAGTACGGCCAGTTGGCTCGAAAACACGTGGCGCGTGAAGACCGGTTGCGCGAATTGCGCGATCAGGCGGCCGTCACCCTCGACAACGTCGGCGTCACGCTCTCCGCCAATATCGAGCAGCCGACCGAGACCGCCGCAGTGAAGGACAAGGGCGCCGACGGCGTGGGCCTGTTCCGCACCGAATACCTGTTCCTCAACCGCGAGACAACACCCTCCGAGGAGGTGCAATACCAGGCCTATCACCGCGTCGCAACCGACCTCCATCCCAGCCCCGTCATCATCCGCACCCTCGATCTGGGCGGCGATAAGGTGCAGTCCGAACGCACGCTTCCCGCCGAGATGAATCCCTTCATGGGCCTGCGCGCGATCCGCGTCTGCCTGCAGCAGCACGACCTGTTTCGCACCCAGTTGCGCGCCATCCTCCGGGCCGGCGCCGTCGGCAATGTCAAGATGATGTACCCGATGATCTCGGGACTCGACGAGTTGAACCAGGCCACCCGGCTCGTCGAACAGTGCAAGGCCGAATTGCGCCAGGAAAAGGTGCCGTTCGACCCCGACCTCGAAATCGGCGTCATGATCGAATTGCCCGCCGCCGCCTTGATCGCCGAGACATTGGCGCAGCGGGTCAAGTTCTTCAGCATCGGCACCAACGACCTCATCCAGTACACCCTCGCCGTCGACCGCCTCAACCCTCAGATCGCACACCTCTACCAGCCCACTCACCCGGCCGTCCTCCGCCTCATCAAGCACACCATCGACGCCGCCCACCAACACGGTATCTGGACCGGCATCTGCGGCGCCATGGCCGGCGATCCCGTCCTGGTTCCGCTCCTCCTCGGCCTCGGAGCGGATGAACTCAGTGTCGCACCCTCTCTCGTGCCAGCAGTCAAATCCATCATCCGCCGCCTCAAGTCCTCCGAGGCGCGCGCCCTGGCCGACTTCGCCCTCGGCTGCGAGGACCTGAACCTCATCCTCGAACGTTGCCAGACCCTGGCCGAGAACATCGCGCCCGGCCTCTTCGCCAACGATCATCCCGCCGCCTAGCCCGCATGTTGCATTGATTTGTGACCACCGCGAAGCAGGCCACACCCCCACACGCCGCCAAGGCCTTGGCGCCGGATGGGTCGCACCCCACCCCGCCCGTCCCGCCCCACAAGACGCCCTGGCTCCCCGCCGCGTTGTCGTTCCTTGCCGCCTGGCTCTACATCGGACTCTGCATTGACCCGCCTCTGCGCTACTACCATTCGGGTCCGGTCTTCTTCCTCAATCGCGATTTCTTCGCAGATCACCTCGACCGCCCAGGCGGTCTGCTCGAGTACGCAGCCGCCTGGCTCGCCCAGATGGACTGCCGCGCCATGCTCGGCGCATTCGTCACCGCCACCCTCACCGCTCTGGTCTGGGGCGCATCGGCCTTGCTCCTCAAACCGACTGGGAGATGCCATTCCTGGCTGCCTCGTGTGCCCGCATTGCTCCTGCTGGTGCTCGCCGGCCAATACAATGCCCCGCTCCACGCAATCGCCTCCGGCCTCCTGCTCGCCCTCTGCGGAGCCGTGGCATGGCAAGTCTGGCGCCCGGTCCCACCCGCCCTCCGCTGGACCTCGTTCTGGCTCGCCGTCGCCGCGCTGTTCTACGTGGCCGGCCCAATCCCCAGTGCTCTGTTTCTGCTGCTGGGCGCCCTGTGGGAGACGGCCCTGGTCCTGAAGCCAGGCCTCAAGTCCAACAGACCGTGTCCCCAAGCCGCCCCACACACACCGCGGACCCGAGACGAAAGCCGCGCTGTGCGCCAACAGCACCAGCCCGCCCCGGCAGCCGCGCGCCCACCCACACCCTCACTTCCTGCCCTGCCCCGGTCGCGCCGCTTCGCCAGCCCGCTGGTCTGCGGCCTCGCAGCCGCAGTCATCGCCGGCGGAATCCTGGTCTTTCCCGGACTGTCCCTTGCCACCATGTTCGCGCCCTGGGGCACAGGCCTCTCGTTGGTCGTGTGTGCGCTGCTGCATCTGTGTCTGCCAATCGCCCTCGGCCTGACGGTCGCCGGGATCGGCACGCCCCCGGCGCGCGCGACCGCAGCCTCCTCTCGCGCACGGCGACGCCGTTTGCCCCACACGACTCGATGGGGGTGGCGTCTCGCGGGCCTGGCCGCGTCGGTGGCGCTGCTGGCCGCCACGTTCGATTGGGACCGGAAGCCGCTGATCCGCATCGCGTGGGAAGCCCAGCAGGGCCGTTGGGAGCGCGTGCTCGACGCCGCCCGCGGTCTGCGTCGAATGCCCGATCCCTCCGCGCAGTTGGCCATCAATCAGGCGCTCTACCACACCGGCAGGCTGAACCAGGATTTGTTCGCCTTCCCCCAAACAAAGGGGGCCCCCTTGCTGCCCTCCATGCTCCAAGGCATGGCCGTCTGCGCCCCCCTGAGCAATACGCTCCTCGAACTGGGACAGGTCGGCTTGGCCGAGCATTACGCCCACGAAGCCCTCGAGAACATCGGCCAACGCCCGCACCTCCTCTGGCTGCTGGCCCGCATCAACGTCCTCCAAGACCGGCCGCGCGCAGCCCGCGTGTTCCTCAACCGCCTCCGCCAGGTCCCATTCCAGCGGGAGAAAGCAGCCCGCCGCCTCGAGGCGCTGGCCGCCGACCCCACCCTCGGCAGCGAAGACGACATCGCCCGCGTGCGCCCCTTCCTCGTGACCTCGGACTACGCGGATAGCGCGGTTCCAACCGAATTCCTGCTCCGCCAACTTCTCCAGAGCAACCGGCGCAACCGCATGGCCCTCGAGTATCTGATGGCGCATTACCTCCTCGACGGCCAGTCCGAACAACTCCTCCAAAACCTGGGCGCCTTGGACCAACACGGCATCTGGGAAACACCCCGCCACGTCGAGGAGGCG
>DAOOQY010000727.1:0-3009 GCA_035389025.1 Verrucomicrobiota bacterium | reverse complement strand
ACCTTTTTAATTACGTTCCGATGAGATGGGGGTTTCTCTCCAGGCAAGGACAGAACGCGCCGCATTCAGAGTCACGAGAGGAACGGGTGAAGGCCCAGCAGGAGTTTCTGGATTCCCAAGTGGGGAAGAGCATACCCGTAACACTGTACGGAAGAGAGTTCAACTATCAAGTCAGACATCTGGAAATAGTCGGAAAAAACGTTGAGTGCAAGCGTCCGTGATACTCGGTTGCGTGGTTGCATTGCGACCAAGGAGGAAGGTTGCGTATTCCAGTGAATCGGCCCGGGTAATCCGAAGGAAGGCGCCCGGTAGTTCCGAAGGATTCGGGCCGGGTTTTCCGAGTGATTGCGGCCACGTGTTCCGAGTGAATCGGCCCTTTTGTACCGGGCGAATCGGAGCGTAGCGACGCGGGTGTTTCAACTGTTGTTTGTGTTTGTAGTTGGACAGGCCCTGGGATGTCAAGTGGGGTTTCTTTTTCGCATGGATTCTCCTTTGAGGGTGATGGTGTGGGCGTTGTGGATCAGTCTGTCCAGAATAGCGTCGGCGAGGGTTGGATCGCCGATGATGTCGTGCCAGTGCTCGACGGGTAGTTGGGCGGCGATAAGGGTGGAACGCCGGTCGTAGCGGTCCTCCACAATCTCGAAGAGATCTCTTCGTTCTTCATCCGTCAGGAGGGCTGTTCCCCAGTCGTCGATGATGAGGAGGTCTATGCGCAGCAGACTGCGCAGCACGCGGTCGTAGCGGCCGGTGCCGCGCGCGACGGCCAACGCCTGGAAAAACCTCGGGGTGCGGAAGTAGCGGACGGTGAATCCCCTGCGGCAGGCGTGGTTTCCGAAGGCGCAGGCGAGGTAGCTCTTTCCCGCGCCGGTGGGACCGGTGATGATGCAGTTTTCGTGGCTGCGCAGCCAGTGGCATTCGGCGAGGGCATGCACGAGGGTCTTGTTCAATCCGCGGGACTTGCGGTAGTCGATGTCTTCGACGCAGGCGTTCTGGCGCAGTTTGGCCTTGTTGAGGCGGGTTTGCAGCCGTCGGTTGTCTTGTTCGGCCTCCTGGCGATCGAGGAGGAGGGCGAAGCGCTCGTCGAAGTCGAGCGCGTCGTAGCGGCTGGATTCGAGCTGTTCGCGGTAGGCGTCGTACATTCCGGTCAGCCGCAAGCGTTGGAGTTTGTCGAGGGTCGGGTTGGTTAACATAAGCGTGGCTCCTTTTGGGTTGGGTCGGCGGGTTCATCGCCGGCCCGGGTTTGGGGTTGGTAATAATCCGACCCGCGCACGTTGCCGTGCGTGATGGCGGGCGAGGACGTCCTGGGTTTGGGCAAGGGCAGTCTGTCGAGGCCTTGTTTGAGGATTTCGCTAACGCTTTTGTAGGAAGCGGAGTTGATGGCCAGAGCGCGCTCGCACGCGGCCTCGAGCCGCTCGCTTCCATAGGCCTCGCCGAGGCGGATAATGCCCCGGCAGGCTTGGAAACCTTGCTGGGGATGGGGCCGCGAGGCGATGATGCGCTCGGCCACTTGCGCGGCGCAGGGTCCGGCCTTGCCTACCCAATGGATAATGCGCTCCGGCGTCCACTTGGCATGTTCGCGGTGCCCTTCGGGCATGTGCTGGGGCAGGGTGGTGTGCCCGTTCTTTTGATGCGAGCGCACATGGCTGGCAACGCGCTGTCCTTTGTGGAAGCATTCGACGGTGTCCTCCGTCAGGCGCACGTCTATGCTTTCGCCCACGAGACGGTAAGGCACGCTGTAGTTGTGTTCGTCCGCCCGCAGCCGCACGTGGTAGTCGAGGTTGACCCGGCGCCGCTCCCACTCTTCGTATTCGAAGGGCTGGCGCGGCAGCGGCTTGAGCGCGGGCTTCTCCAGCTTTTCGAAGACGCTGCGCCGCGAGCCTTCGATCTGTTGGAAGGGACGGTCGTTGTATTCTTCAAGCAGCTTCCGGATGGCCCGGTTGAGGTCTTCCAGACTGAAAAAGGTCTGGTGGCGCAGTTTGGCGAGGATGCGCTGCTCGACGCCATTGACGCTCGATTCCACGCGGGATTTATCCTTGGGCTTCAGCGGTCTCGCCGGGAGGATTGCGGTCCCATAGTGTTCAGCCAGCCGCGTATAGGTGGGGTTCGCATCCGGCTCGTAGCGGCACGAATGCGAGACGGCGCTGCGTGCATTGTCCGGCACCAGCAGTTCGCTGACGCCCCCGAAGTACGCGAAGGCCCGCACGTGGGACGAGATGAAATCCGGCAGCGTCTGCGTCCACGTCGCCTCCGCATAGGTGTAATAGCTCACACCCGTGGCCGCTACAAAAATCTGGGCCTGGCGCACCGCGCCCGTCTTCGGATCCCGCACCGGCATCGTCATGCCCGCGTAGTCGATGAAGAGCTTCTCCCCGGCCTTGTGTTCCTGGCGCATCCAGACCGGCAGCTTGCCCTTCCACGCCCGGTACAAGTCGCAGAACCGGCTGTATTGGAAGCCCTCCGGATAGCTGGCTTTGTACTCCTCCCATAACACGAACAACGTCACGCCCCGCCCCTTCAATTCGTCGTGGACCACTTGCCAGTCCGGCAATGGCCGCGCCGTGCCGTCAAGCGGCGCCGGGGGAAACAGCAGCGCCTCCAACGCCGCCTCACCCATCCCCTCCGGCAATGGCCAGCAGACCCCGGCCCGCTTCGCCCGCCACAGATACTCCCGCACCGTCGTGCGGCCCATCCCGCAACTGCGGGCAATCTGGCGCCCGCTCAGACCCACATCAAACCGTAACCGAAGTACTTCCTTGATCTTACGCATGGACAATCTCTTCCCCGGCATGGACTACCTCCTGGTTCCCGAAAACCCCAAAAGGTAGAGCATAGCCCTGTTGGATTGGGCTATCCCGCGGCGCCAAGGCTCCTTCGGCAGCATTCACCGCGAAAGTGGCCGGATTCCCTCACAATGGGTGGGCGCGATCAATCGGTACGGATGGGCGGAATCAATCGGAATGGGTGGGCGCCTTCCGTCGGAATGGGTGGGCGCCTTCCCTCGGAATCACC
>DAOOQY010000726.1:0-3020 GCA_035389025.1 Verrucomicrobiota bacterium | reverse complement strand
CAACGCGGGCGCCACACGCACCCCCGGCTGGCTGGTCGAAGGCATCGCCGACTACATCCGCTGGTTCCTTTACGAGCCGGAGACCAAGGGCGCCGAGATCACCGAGCGCAATCTCGATCGCGCCTCATACGACGCCAGCTACCGCATCACGGGCAACTTCCTCAACTGGGTGACCCGGACGCACGATCGGGACATCGTGCCCAAACTCAACGCCGCCGCGCGCGAGGGAAGGTATGCCCGGACGCTTTGGCAGGATTGGACCGGCAAGACGCTCGAAGCGCTCGGTGAAGAATGGAAGAAGGGCAACGAAGCCCGAATCAACGCCGCGCGATCCAGCGGGGAAACCGTTGAGAAATGAGGCCGATACGATAGCCGCCGTCCGCGACGAGCCTCCAACGCCGATCCTGCACGAACCTGCAGGCCGCGCGCCCGCGCACGGCCGGACTCGCCGCATTCACGTCGCAATGACGATTCGCGACCTGCGCCGTGGCCGGTCCATGGCGCCCGGCGCACCTGAGTTCCCGAGTCTCGTCCGGGCCTTTGCGCCGCTGGTCTTCGGCAGTGCATCGCTGCTGGCCCCGGACAACAGCGAGGTCGTTGAGCGGGTCTTCGTTGGGGTGTTTCACGCGTTCGCCTTTCAGTGGCGCCGGCTGCCCCGAAACACCGTCATTGCCTCGTGGCTGCTCCGGTCGACCTGGCTCTCGGTCCGACGGGAACGCAGACGCCTGAAGCTCGCGACGCCGTCGAGGGCCTCCCCAGCCGGCGTGAGCACAGCCGTTCTCGGCGCGTTGGTTCGGATGCGCCGACGCCTTCGGGATGCAGTCGTCCTGGGCTGCGTCGTGCAGGCGGACATCCCGGACACGGCGAGGGCATTGCGCCGTCACAAGGCCCGCGCGATCGCGCTCAGGGACCGCGGCCTGGACAAACTGCGAAAGGCCCTTCGAACCCGGGCGCCCGGCGTCGATCTGCCCAAGCTCCTGGCCCAGGTCCCCCGCACGATGCCGACCGAATTCGAATGCGGCGCCCTGGCCCAGGTCGAGGCGTGGTCGCCGCGGATGCGCAAGAGCGGCCTGGTGCGCGGCATTCGACGCGCCTGGCAGTGGGTTGCTCTCGAACGGGCCCTGCGACGCGTTGTTGCCGTCGCTGCGTCGGGCGTCTGCCTGCTCATCCTGCTCGTCGTGGGATTTGTCTGGTCGCTCCGGCAGGGGCATCTGACGCGATGGTTCGTCGAGCAATCGAGCCGGCGCCTGGCCAAGGAAATGCCCGAGGTTGCCGAGCCCGCCCGCCCCTGGCCGGCCCGATCGCCAGACGCATCCCGCGAGTCGCCGTCCCCTCCGCGGAGTGCCGCCGAACTCTACGGACTCACCAATGTCTGGACGGCCCGGCTCAGTTTCACGCCCGGACAGTGGAAGGCGCTCGCGCCGTCGCGCGTCCCGCCCGTCCCGAACCTGATGCGACCGGACGGCATGATGCAATTGCGCAATCCAAAGGCGCGGCGAAGCGGCCTGGCCGGCGTCCTGGGCCTCGATTTCAACTGGGCGCGTGCCCATCTCGAATTCGCCGGGGCACGTTTTTCCGCGGTGGGCGTTCGGTATCGGGGCAACGGCACCTTCGTCAACTCGCTCTTCGGCGCCAAGCAGCCGTTCAAGGTGGACCTGGACAAATTCGTCAGGGGCCAGCATCTGGCGGGAATCCACACCCTGAATTTCGTCAACGCAATTCCGGACAACGGCTACCTGCACGACGTCCTCGCCCAGCACCTGTTCCGCGAGTTGGGCGTTCCCGGTCCCCGCACCGCGTACGCCTACCTGACGCTCGATGTCCCCGGCCGTTTCGAGCGCCAGCCGCTCGGATTATATGTGCTGGTCGAAAACGTCGATGCCGATTTCGCCGCCGACCGCTTCGGCTCTCCGGATGTCCCGGTCTTCAAGCCCGTGACCACCCAACTCTTCGAGTACTTGGGCGAGGACTGGAGCGCGTACGCGGACATCTACGACCTCAAGACAAAGGCCACCCCGCAGCAGTTGGACCGGCTTGTCGATTTCGCCCGGCTCCTGGCCCAGTCGGAGGACCCCGAATTCGCGCAGCGCGTGTCGGACTATATCGATCTCGATGAATTCGCCGGGTTCCTGGCGGGGAACGTTCTGATTTCGAGCTACGACGGATTCCTGAGCAACGGTCAGAATTTCTACATGTACATGGACCCCCGCACGGGCCGGTTTGGGTTCGTTCCCTGGGACCACGATCATGGGTGGGGCGAATTCGGCTACGTGGGAACGAACGAGCGCAGGGAGCGGGCGTGCATCTGGCGGCCAAGCACCTACGAAAACCGTTTTCTCGACCGCATGCTCGAGGTCGAGGCCTTCCGCCACCTCTATCGGCGCCACCTCGAACGCGCGCTCGAAGGGCCGTTCACAGTCGACCGCCTCTACTCCCGGATCGATCGCATCGCCGCCATCATCCGGCCCGCGGTGGCGGCGGAGTCTGACTTTCGACTCCAGCGCTTTGATCTCGCAATCAGCACCAACTGGCTCGAAGGTCCGCGCGACGGGGCACCGGAAGGTCCGCGCGCACCGGTCCACCAGATCAAGCGTTTCATCGCCGGTCGCGCGCAATCGATCCGCGACCAGTTGGACGGCAAAACGCAGGGGGAAATCCTCATGCGGGCTCCCGGGCGCTGATGTGGTTCACACGGGCAATTCAAGGGGCACCCTTTGGGCACCCTTTGGGCTCGCCAGGCGCCATCGGGAGGATAAGCATCGGGCGTGATCTGGAATCCTCTCGAACAACGGTTCCTGCTGGCCGGCCTGGCACTGCTGCTGGGTCTGGGTTGTGCCGCGCCGCGCCCAGTCACGCCGCGGGTTGACTCGCCTCCCACGCCTTACATCCGGGCAGCCCATGGCCCCGATGGCACGGCGGCGCTCGAGGTTGCTTTGAGGGCCTTCAAACCGGCGCGCGGACGCGGCCCGACTGTCTGGTTGGTGGGTGTGACGCATCTCGGGACGGCGGACTACTATGCG
>DAOOQY010000725.1:0-3028 GCA_035389025.1 Verrucomicrobiota bacterium | reverse complement strand
TCATCCCCTCGATCCCAATCTCGCGGAGGGCATCCTTCACCTCTCGGCCGCGGGCCATCGTGAGGTTTGCGCTTGTTGGAGGGTCGCGGATGACGGCAAACTCCCTTCCGAATTCTATGTCTCATTCAGAGGCGGTGGATCGGACCGGGGCCGCGGCGTCGCGGCGGTTGATGTCTGTCGATGCCCTGCGGGGCTTTGACATGTTCTGGATTCTCGGGGCCGACGGCCTCGTCCGCGGCCTGGACGGGATTGGCCAGTCCGGTCTGACAGGCTTTCTCGGGAGGCAACTGACGCACAAGGATTGGGCCGGGTTCGCCTTCTATGACCTGATCTTCCCGCTGTTTGTGTTCATCGTCGGGATGTCCCTGGTCTTTTCGCTGAGCCGGACCATCGCCGAGCAGGGGCGCGCGGCCGCGCTCAGGCGGGTCCTGCGTCGCAGCGCGCTTCTCTTCGCCCTGGGCATCTTCTACTCGGGCGGCTTCAGCAATGAATGGCCGGACATCCGGTTGCTGGGCGTCCTGCAGCGGTTGGCCTTGTGCTATCTGTTCGCAAGCCTCGCGTTTTGTTTTCTGCGCACCCGCGGCCTTGTCGTGCTGTGCGCCAGTCTCCTGGTCGGGTATTGGGCGCTGATGACCTTTGTGCCCGTGCCCGGTGTGGGGGTTGGGAGCTTCGCCAAAGGAGCCAACCTCGCCAACGCGATCGATTCCCAGTGGCTTCCCGGCAAGAAGTACGACGGGAGCTGGGACCCCGAAGGTCTGCTCAGCACGCTGCCGGCGATCGGCACGTGTCTGCTGGGCGTGTTCGCCGCGCTTTGGCTGAAGCGCGACGATGTGTCCGCAGGGCGCAAAGTGGGTATGCTGCTGCTGGCGGGAGCGTCGAGCGTCGCGTTGGGTTTCCTTTGGGGCCTGCAATTCCCCGTCATCAAGAAAATCTGGACTTCATCGTTCGTGTTGGTGGCAGGGGGTTACAGCGCGCTTCTGCTTGCGGTCTTCTACCAGGTTGTCGAGGTGTGGCGCTGGCAGCGCTGGGCACAGCCGTTTGTTTGGATCGGCCTCAACCCCATCACCGCCTACCTCGCCAGTAACATCATCGGCTTCCGCCGCCTCGCCACGCGGTTGGCGGGAGGCGATGTGAAGAACTTCTTCAATGCGGTGGTCGCCCCCGGCTTTGGCGATCTGATGATCTCGATCGTGGGATTGGGCCTCGCGTTTCTCCTCTGCTGGTTTCTGCACCGGAGAAAGATTTACCTCCGCCTCTGAGCCCCCGGTCGTCGGAGTCCGAGAGGGCTGCTTGACGCGATCCAGAGTTGCCTACTTCCCAGGGCGCCGCGCCGGCGTAACCCAGCCCTTGTGCCAATCGAGGCTCCAGAGCCGTTCGAGCCTCACTGAGTCCGCATGGCCGTCGACATAGGAGAGATTGATGGCTCCGGGCAGGTCGTTCTTGGGATTGAATTGCTGGTTCTTGGGCCACGGGGGC
This sequence comes from Verrucomicrobiota bacterium, assembly GCA_035389025.1. Lineage (GTDB taxonomy): Bacteria > Verrucomicrobiota > Verrucomicrobiia > Limisphaerales > J093 > MWFF01. The sequence goes on along the minus strand of DAOOQY010000725.1, from coordinate 1,552 downwards.
GCGCCGCCATGCCGGGGCAGGGTCAGGCGGACCATCGCGCCGGCGTAATCGTCGCCCGTGTAGAGGTTGCGCGCCGGGGGATCGCTCGGCTGGGGCCAGGTGTCGATCCAGTTGCTGTCGGCAATGACCGGTGTGGTCGAGGGCGACGGGCAATCCGTTTCATTTCGATACTTCTTCGGCTTGTACTCGGCAGTGCTGAAAAACGGGTCGTCGTCCCCGTAGAACCAGCCGTTGAACGCATAGCTTCCTTCGTAATCGATGCCCTTGGATCCCGTCCAGAGCCAGGTCTGGTTCAGCGACCCGCTGCTGGGATGGCGGCGCTTGGCTTTCGTGGGGGCCGACGGGGCCGCCGGGCAGATGCGTGCCGCGTTGATGCCGCCGTAATTGGTGGCCAGGACCGTGACCCACAGGGCGTTGTCCATCGTCGCCGTGGCGGTGCCGTTGTAAGGCACAGGCGCGTTGAAGTCGTTCAGGTACATGAACGTCGCGAGCACCAGCGTCTTCGTGTTGTTCAGGCAATGGATTTGATGGCTCTTCGATTTGGCCTTGGCCAAGGCCGGCAAAAGCATCCCCGCCAGAATGGCGATAATGGCGATGACAACCAGCAACTCGATGAGCGTGAATCCCGAACGACGGCGCCCCAAGTGTCGGAGTATGTTCATAGGCCGAGAGTCATTCTGACATGTCCGACGGATTGGTCAAGGTTTGGACTCGATGCGCCCTTCAGGACGCCGGGGCAGATTGTCGATCGCACCCGCGGCGCCTCGATTCCACCCGCAACGCCTCCGCATTGGCAACCACCTTCCCGATCGCCCACGCGACTTCGCCAATCCTGTCCGCGCCGCACAGCAGCACGTTCTGCGGTATCCAGACAGCATCCCGGCATGCCTGCTCGCACACCGGACAGCAGGTTCGGGCATACTCGGACGCGCGGTCGGCGACTGGCGCGCGGATGCCGTGAAGCGGTTCTCCGGAGGGGTTGCGGAACACGCCGTTGGCGTAGAGCGGACGGTACCAGCCGCCGGAGGCCGGCACGCCCTCCGCGATCAGCGCCTCGACGAACAGGTCGCGGCTCACACCGAGCGCGGATTCGTCGAGCCGGAAGATGTACATGTGATAGCTGCGCCGCGTCATCTGGGGCGCCGGAGCCAGAAGCCGGATTCCGGCAAGCCCGGCCAACTCGCGATCGAGAATGGACGCGCCGGCTTGGCGACAACGCATCTGCGCCTCGAGTCGCGTCAACTGCGCGATCAAGATGGCAGCTTGAAATTCCGTCAGCCGCAAGTTGCTGCCAAGGTAGTCGTGGTCATACCAGGCCGCCCCCTTCCGCCGCCCGCAGTGTGTGTAGCTGCGGCACAAGTCCGCCAACTCCCCGTCGTCCGTGACCAGAATCCCGCCCTCCCCCGCCGTGATATTCTTCGAGACCTGAAAACTGAACGTGCCGCACTGGCCAAGCACCCCGGCGCCGCGCCCCTTCCACTGGCTGCCCCAGGCGTGCGCCGCGTCCTCGAGCACGCGCAAGCCATGCGCCCGCGCCACCGCGTTGATCGCC
>DAOOQY010000724.1:0-3033 GCA_035389025.1 Verrucomicrobiota bacterium | reverse complement strand
AGCGAGCCAAATCCCCTCCAGCAAAATCGGAAGTAATTTTTGCACAGACCCTTAGGATGACGTACTTTACTCGACATGACCGTTTAGCCCGGATACTTCACAAGGCTTCGCGGGGTCTCATATCCGGGCTCGAACCGCGAACGAGCTTGCCGCGGTGTCTCACCTGCCGAAGCCCAGGCGCAGACAGGGACAGGGGCCTCGGCAAACGCTCGCCGGCGGACGTTCATTGCGCAGCGCTGGCGTGTGGCTTCCTTTCTCGCTCCAACATTTCTATGTGTGCGAGGATTCCAGAGGCTCGGTTGCGGCCTTGCCCATGCGCGTCAAGCTAGGGTCTGTGCAAGAGTTTCAACCGGTTTTGAGGGGAGTGCCGCCAGGGGCTTGCGGGCGCCCCGGTCGTCTTCGAGCATGCGACACAGCCGTTTGACGCCGACGCGGCCTTGCCTCACTCTCGCCGTGTGAAATGGTGTCTTGTTTCTCTCTGGGTCGCAGCCGTGGCATGGAGCGGTTCGTTCGACGATTTCATCGCGGCGGCAAAAGCCAGGCACGGGGATTTGGGTCAGCGCGCCGCCCGGTTCCTGGTCGATCACATGCCGCAGTCGGATCGGGAGACACTGACGACCCCTTTCCTGGAAGAGAACCTCGATCTGGCTTTTCGCGCCCGCGCCGAGTTTCCATGGGGCGCCGGTGTGCCGGAGGAGGTCTTTCTCAACGACGTGCTTCCGTATGCCGTGTTCGATGAGACCCGGGATGCGTGGCGTGCCGAGCTGTACGAGTTGGGTCGGGAGCTGGTCAAAGACGCGAAGACGGCGTCGGAGGCCGCCCAGGCCCTCAATCGCGAGTTGTTCCAGCGCAGCAACGTGCACTACAACACAGGCCGCAAGCGGCCCAATCAGAGCTACCGGGAGTCGAAGGAGATCGGCAAAGCAAGCTGCACCGGGCTTTCGATCATACTCGTCGAGGCCTGTCGGGCCGTGGGAGTGCCGGCCCGGGCGGTCGGCACGCCGCTTTGGTTCAACAAACGCGGCAACCACACCTGGGTCGAAGTCTGGGATGGCGACTGGCACTTCATGGGCGCGGATGAGTACGACGCGGCCGGCCTGAATCGCGGCTGGTTCGTGGGCGACGCGGCCCAGGCGAAGGCCGACGTGCCGGTCCACGCCATTTACGCGACATCGTGGCGGCGCGAAGGGCTGACGTTCCCGATGGTGTGGGCCAGACAAAGCGACAGCGTCGCGGCCGTCAACGTCACGGCGCGTTATGCCCGGGCAGAGGTCCCGGACGACACCCTTGCGCGGTTGGGAGTGAGGTTGTGGGATCGCCGCGGAGGCAACCGCCTGGTGGCCACTGTCGCCGTGTGCGATGCCACCCCGGAATCAACCGCGTCCGCGGAGACCAAGGCGGGCACCTCGGATCTGAACGACATGCCGCGATTCAACCTCAAGCCTGAGACTCGGGGCCGGCTTCGGTTCACCGTCGGGACGGAGGCGCGCGAGTGCCCGTTCGGGCCGTTGCCGAAAGGCGATTCGACCCTGGATGCAGTCTGGTCCGAACTCGAGCCCGTGTCCGCCGCGCTCGATGGCATTCGAGGGTGGCTCGAGTTGCCTGCAGCCGAACGCAAGAAAGACGCCCCTGCGCTCGAGACAGCGCTAACCCGCGCCGAGGCGGAAGCCGCCCTGCAACTCCTGGCGTCGGATCGGCTCGCACAGATCGCCAACGAGCGGAAGGCCGAACTCGAAGCGCGCTCGATCACGCTCGGGGACAAGACCCTCCGCTGGGAGGAGAAGGTGTTCGGTGAAGCCCCAGCGGGCGGGCGCCGCCTGTGGATATCGCTTCATGGCGGCGGGAATGCGCCCGCGCGCGTGAACGATCGCCAATGGCAGAACCAGGCCCGGCTCTACGAACCCGCCGAGGGCGTTTACGTCGCGCCGCGCGCCCCGACCGACACCTGGAATCTCTGGCACGAGAGCCACATCGATCCGCTCTTCCAACGTCTGATCGACGGCTACGTGGCGCTGCGGGGCGTCAATCCTGATACGGTCTACGTGCTCGGCTACTCGGCCGGCGGCGATGGCGTGTGGCAACTCGCGCCGCGCATGGCGGATCGGTTTGCGGCCGCGGCCATGATGGCCGGGCACCCGAACGAGGCCTCGCTGCTGGGGCTGCGCAACCTGCCTTTCGCCGTCTTCGTCGGCGGCAATGACGCGGCCTACAACCGGAATCGAGTCGTAGCCGAACGGGCTGCCGAACTCGATCGTCTCGAGCGCGAGGATGCTGGCGGGTACGTGCACATGACGCGCATCTACGATGGCGTGGGTCACTGGATGAACAAGCAGGACGCCGAGGCGCTGCCCTGGATGGCGAAGTTCAAGCGAACGCCCTGGCCCAGCCGCATTGTCTGGCAGCAGGACGACGTGGTGCACCGACGCTTCTATTGGTTGCAGGTGCCTGACACCATCGACATCAAGGACCGGGCCAAAATCATCGCCACAGTCAAGAACCGCACGATTGAGCTTGAAGGCGATCTGCCTGACACGTTTCGCCTGCGTCTCTCAGATCGGCTGCTGAGCCTGGACGAACCGCTGAACGTTCTTGCCAACGGACGCGAGGTCTTTGCGGGAACCGTACGGCGCAACGCCGCGGCCATTGTCGCGTCACTCGAAGAACGCGCAGACGTCTCGACGGCTGCGACGGCCACGCTCGTTTTGCCTCAGTAGGCTGGAGTGGATGCCCTTTCGCCACAGCCCGGACATCAGATCACGCGCAGTGTCGTGAAATGTCCGGGCCTGCTGTCCCCGCTGTTCGCGTGATTCGCGGTTCACTCTGCGGGACCTGTGCGATCGCTTCCGTTCTTCTCGAGGACTGTTCTCGGTCCCTGTCCGCGCAAAGCGGTGCTGAAGCACACGCACTCCAGACGCTTGGCGCTACCGCACACGTTCGTGCCCGGGCAACTTCCGTGCGAGGTCCGCACCTTAGCCGGCCTAAGGGTCTGTGCAAAAATTAATTCCGGTTTTGCTGGAGGGGATTTGGCTCGCT
>DAOOQY010000723.1:0-3037 GCA_035389025.1 Verrucomicrobiota bacterium | reverse complement strand
GGAGTTCGGGGCGGACGGCGTGCTGGCGTCGATCCTGGTCGTGGCTCGGGACGTTACGGAGCGCGTGCGCACCGAAGAGCAGGTGCATGAGAACGAGCGGCTCCTGCGGGCCGTGTTCAACAGTTCGTTCCAGTATATGGGTCTGCTCAGCGCGGAGGGCCATGTCATCATGATCAACGACACCGCGCTGCGATTCGCCGGGCTCAAGATGGATGACCTGCGCGGGATGCCCTTTTGGATGACCCCCTGGTGGACAGTCTCGCCGGAGACGCAAGACAAGGTTCGAGGGGCCATCGAGCGCGCCGCTCGAGGTGAAACGGTGCGGTACGAGGTGGCGGTGCGGGGGGCGGAGAATCAGATCAACACGATCGACTTTTCCCTGAGGCCTCTGGACAGCCCCGCCGGGACCAGCCCCTTGTTGATTGCGGAGGCGCACGATATCACCGAACTGAAACGGGCGACCGACGCGCTGCGGGATGCGGAAACACTCGTGCGCGTCCAGGCGGAGACAGTCCTCGAAGGCATCCTCACTCATGACCGCGGCATCATCCAGGAGGCGAACAACGTCGTGGGGAGCATGTTCGGATGGGTTCCGGCGGAACTCCTTGGGAAGTCGTTCATCGACCTCATCGAGCCTGAATCCCAGGCCCTGGTGCGCCAGAGTCTGCTCACCAGCGCCGGGCAGCGTTACGAATGCCTTGCCCTGACGCGGGACGGCCAGCGGTTCCCGATCGCGATCCAGTCGCGTCGATTCCCATACCAGGGCCGCCATGTCGGCATGGTGGTGATTCACGACCTGACCGACCAGCAGCGGGACCGGGTGCGCATCCGGAGGCTCGAGCAGGAGGAGGCGTTGAAGCGGGAGAAGGCGGAGCGCGAGTCGTTCGCCCGCCAATTGATCGAGACCCAGGAGAGAGAGCGCCGCCGCATCGCGACGGATTTGCACGACGGACTCGGGCAGAATATCCTGGCCATCAAACACCATGCCGAACGCTGTCTGGCCAGCGGCACCAGCCCCGGGCGGACCGCCGAAAGCCTCCAGGAAATCGCGTCGCTCGCTGCCCAGGCCGTCCGCGAAATCCGCGCCATCGTCCAGGATCTCCACCCTTACCTGGTCGAGCGGCTGGGCCTGACCCGCGCCCTCCAGGCCATGGTCGAGTCAATCGCCAGACTCTCGTCGGTCCATGTCCTTTCCGAAATCCAGAACATCGACAGCGTTCTCAAGCCCGAGGCCGAAATCGGTCTTTATCGCATCCTCCAGGAGTGTCTCACCAACGTGGTGAGGCACTCTCAGGCCACCGAGGCGCGCCTGTGCGTCGCCCTGCAACAGGGCTGGGTCTGCGCATCTGTCGAGGACACGGGCCAGGGCTTCGATCTCACCCGCGCCCGGCACGGTGACTCGGCTCCGTCGGGTCTGGGCCTGAGGGGGATTGTCGAACGAAGCGCGTTGCTGGGCGGGTCGGCCTGGATCGCCAGCCATCCGGGCGGAGGGACGCGGGTCGAGCTTCAACTCCCGATCGGGGCCGCGGGCGCGGACAGCGGAGGCGGAGCCCCTTTGCGGCTTGTCGCAGAGCCGGGTTCGGATACGATGTCCTCATAGCGTATGGCCACGGTCAGAGTTCTCATCGCTGACGACCACCCGATTGTCCGGAGCGGACTGCGCGAGGCCATTCAGGGACAGCCGGGCAAATGGTTGGTCTTCGAGGCCCCGGATGGCGAGCAGGCCGTCGAGTGTTGCCACGCGAATCCGATCGACGTCGCCATCTTCGACATCAGCATGCCCAAACTCGACGGACTGGCCGCGGTGCGCATGGCCCGACGCCAGAAGCCGGCCCTGAAGGTCATTCTGCTGACGATGTACGACGACCCGGCCCTGCTCGATGAGGGGCTGGCCCTCGGAGTGCAGGGCTACGTCCTCAAGGACGAGCCCATCGCCGTCGTCATCGAGGCCCTTCGCGCCGTGCTCAAGGGCGAGCGCTACATCAGTCCCGCCTTGCAGAATCGCGACAAGAAACGCGACACGGCCTCGAAGCCGGTGTCTGACTCGAGCCCTCAATTCGGGTCGTTGACCGTTACGGAGCGTAAGGTTCTGCGTCTGATCGGCGAGGATCTCACCAGCAAGGAGATCGCCGACAGACTCCAATGCAGTGTGCACACCATCAATGCGCACCGCCAGAATCTGAGCATTAAACTCCAACTGAGCGGGTCCCATAGCCTCCTCAAGTTCGCCTTCGACAATCGCGACCGTCTGTAACACATTATGCAATCACAAGCAGTTGAATGCCGACTTTTATGAAAGCAAACGACCATTCGAATCCACTCCAGTTTGTTGCGTCGAGATGCGCGAAGGCGGCCTGCTGCCTGGCAGCGGCCCTGGCGTTGACGGGCTGGACCACTCTCGAAGCGGCCATTACCGGGCAGTGGGATTTCAAGTCGGGCGACCTCTCCGCCACCACCGGCCTCCCTCTTGAGTTCTTCGACTACCCGGGTGGGGACACCGACCAGCAGACTGTCTTCGGGACGACGGCCGCCCTGGGTCTGCCCGACATCGGCGCTGCTCCGGCGCATGTCCTGGGCTTTCCGAAGTCCCTGCCTCACATGGGCTATGTGATCTACCCGAACATGCACTCGAACGGCGGCGGTGCATTCGTGAACCAATACACCCTGATCTTCGATCTGCTCTACCCGCCCGCGTCCTCGACTGGCTGGCGCGCCCTGATTCAAATCAACGACCCCTACAACACCGACGACGCGGACCTCTTCATCAATCCGACCGGAGGCATCGGCATCTCGTCGCAGTATCAGGGCGTCGTCCAGGCCAATCGGTGGCATCGCCTGGCTTTCGCGTTCGATCTGGCCGCGCCCGGTGGGCCCACATTGAGCAAGTACATCGATGGTGTGCTGGTGAACACGCAGACCCTGGGCGCAGGAGTGGATGGGCGCTGGGCGCTCAATCCGGTCGACGGCATGTTTGCCCCGATGGCACTGTTGTTCACCGACAACAACGAGGATGGTGCTGACAACCAGGCTGGCTATG
>DAOOQY010000722.1:0-3042 GCA_035389025.1 Verrucomicrobiota bacterium | reverse complement strand
ACCGGCAACGAGCAGGCCCACAACACAGGCGATCAGAATTGAACCAGCTTGTGCCTTCATGCGCACTTGATACCCCGCGGCCGGGCGACTGGCGAGCGGAAAACCTCCATCTTCCTGCGGCCCGGCCATCGGACCGCACGCCGCCCTGCAACCGGGTCCGGCCCACCCCGGCTCGAACGGGAGCTTCGGAACAATCCAAAACGAAAGAGTGACAACGGCGCCGAAAGAATCCATGCTCTCCGACCAACAGCGCCGCAGGTTTGGCAGAACCACTCGAAGCGCGTTGCTCGCGATCAACGCGGCTGTTTGAATGGTCCGGCAGCCTGGGGCAAGATTCTGGCAAAGACCTGTTATGCAAGAGTACAAAGCGCTTCATGAAGCAATCCTGTCCGGAGACGCCGCTACGGCACGGGCCGTCACCGAAAAGGCCCTCGCCGCCTCAGCGGACCCCCTCCGTCTGGTCAACGACCTGATGGTTCCTGCGATGGACGAAGTGGGGCGCCGTTTCGAGTGCAACGAGTACTTCGTGCCCGAGTTGTTGATCTCCGCCCGCGCGATGAAAGCGGCGCTCGAACTGATCCGCCCGATCCTCATCGCCCGCGGCGATGAACCCGCCGGACGCGTGGCCATTGGCACGGTCAAGGGCGACCTGCACGACATCGGCAAGAACCTCGTCGCAGCCATGCTCGAAGGCGGCGGATTCGAGGTGATCGACCTGGGCGTGAATGTCTCGCCCGAGCAGTTCGTCAAGGCGGTCCGAGAAGGGAAGGCCAACGTCGTCGCCATGTCGGCCTTGCTCACGACCACCATGCCAGCCATGAAAACCACCATCGAAGCCCTCAAACAAGCAGGCCTTCGAGAGCGGGTCAAGGTCCTGATTGGCGGCGCGCCGATCACCCAGAAGTACGCCGAGGAAATCGGCGCCGACGGCTACAGCGACAATGCCCCCGCAGCCGTCAGCCTGGCCAAGAGACAACTCGCGGTGGGCGCCTGACGCCCCTGAGCGAACACCCAGAAGGAATCCGGCCACCACCCGGCCATGATCGGCACACGGGGGCACCAGGTCTGCCTGCCTGTCGCGACCGCGGCGCCGTCCGGCGCGACGACGGCCGCGTGAACTACGGTCCACAGGGGATCTTTGACCATGCCGACTCCGACCCGCTCTGCATCCATGAAACCGCTGCTCGTCCGCCTGTTGCAGGACGGCCCCGTCATCACCGACGGCGCCTGGGGAACTGAACTCCAAGCGCGCGGGTTGGCCGTCGGCGATTTTCCCGATGCCTGGAACCTGTCCCATCCGGATCGGGTTGCCGAGGTGGCCCGCGCCTACGTCGAGGCCGGGAGTCAGATCATCCTCACGAATACGTTTGGGGCCAACCGGATTCGCATGGCTGACCATGGCGCGCCGGAACAGGTCGCGGAAATCAACCGGCGCGGTGCGCAACTCTCGATCCAAGCGGCGGGAAATCGGGCATCCGTGTTCGCTTCCATCGGCCCGACCGGGAAACTGCTGATGGGCGATGATGTCACCATCGATGAAGTGCGGGCGGCCTTCGCCGAGCAGGCGCAGGCCCTTGCCCAGGGCGGAGCGCACGGTCTTGTCATCGAGACGATGTCGGACCTCGATGAGGCCAAGGCTGCGCTCGACGCCGCCAAACGCACCGGGCTGCCGGTGGTCGTCTGCATGGTCTTCGACGCGGGCAAGGAGAAAGACCGCACGATGACGGGCGCCACGCCCGAACAGGTGGCCAGGGAATTGACAGGCGCAGGTGCGGACGTCATTGGGGCCAACTGCGGCCTCGGGATTGAAGGTTATGTGCCCGTGTGCCGACGACTCAAAGCCGCAACCGATCTGCCGATCTGGATCAAGGCCAATGCCGGCCTGCCCACATTGGTCGGGGGAAACGTGGTCTACCAGACCACGCCCGACCAATTCGCCAGCCACGTGCCGGCTCTGATCGAGGCGGGGGCCAGCTTCATCGGCGGCTGCTGCGGGACCAATCCCTCATTCATCCGCGCCGTGAGAGATGTGAGGGGCACCCTGGCGCCCGCGGAGCGTCTCATTGCTCGTTCGACTCGAGGCGGGCCGGAGCATCCGGCCACGTGAACGTGAACACCGAACCTTCACCCGGAGCCGAATCCAACGTAATCTCACCGCCTCTGGTCACCAGGATTCTCTTCACCAGGGCCAGGCCGATCCCTGTGCCGTCATTGTGCGGGCCGACGCGCAGACGCTCAAACAAACCGAACACCTGCGCATGATACCGCGGTTCGATCCCAGGCCCGTTGTCCGCCACCGCAAATTGCCAGGCATTACGCAGGCGTGTCGCACGCACCGTTATAACACCCAACGGCTTGTCCATGAACTTGATGGCGTTGTCGAGCAGGTTCTGGAAAATCTGCTGAAGCTGCCCCGCCACCCCGCGCACCCGCGGAAGGCTCGATGGGATGTGAATCTGGATGTTCGAGGGCGGCGCCAACCCCGTCAACACCCTACGCACCAACACGTTGAGGTCCAACTCGACTTCGGGCTCCTTGGTCTGCCCCAGGCGCGTGTAAGAGAGCACGCCCTCGATCAGGTCATGCATGTACTGCACCCGCTGACGAAGCAAACCGAGCAGATTGTGCCCGTTGGCGTCAATCTGGCTCGCGCAGTCGCTGGCAACCCAGTCCGCCAAATGACTGACGGCTCGAAGCGGCGCCTTCAAATCGTGCGCAACCACATGCACGAATTGTCCCAATTCCATGTTCGCCGCCTGAAGCTGAGCCGTGCGCTCCTTCACCTTCCGCTCGAGATCCTCGCGCGCCCGACGCAAAGCGCCTTCCAGACGGCGCCGCTCCGTGATGTCCTCGGATACGCCGATGCACTTGCCCACCGCCCCGCCCTCTTCGATGACAGGCACGATCCGCGTGCGCACATAACAGGTCCATCCCGCGCCCGTGTTGGTCCGAAACTCCTCCTGAAACTCACACCCGTGACGCACCGCGGCCTTCCAGGCGCCAACAACCCGCTCGCGATCCCCAGGGTCCACCATCTGCCAC
>DAOOQY010000721.1:0-3046 GCA_035389025.1 Verrucomicrobiota bacterium | reverse complement strand
TGAAACATGTTGCAGACAAGTCAAGTTTCTGTGCTGCGCGAAAGGGGTCAAGGATTCCCATTACTGATTCGGGGCGTTGACGACATGATGGATGGCTTCCAGGAGCAGTTTTCTGGGCACAGGTTTGCGGAAATACGCCGCGCAGCCGATCTGGCGGGCTTCCTGGTGAGTTTCGGGTTCATCGTGCGCGGTGACCATGATGACGTGTGTGGCGCGCCCTTCGGATGAGAGGCGTCGGCACAGGTCCAGTCCGGACATGCCGCCCAAATGGATGTCGAGGATGATGCAATTCGCGCGGGGGTGGTTTGGATCGCCGAGAAAGGCCTCGGCGGAAGCAAAAACGACGGACTCCATCCCTGCCGCGCGCAACAAACGGCTGATCGCACGGGAAAAACTCGCATCGTCGTCCACAACCGCGACATACGTCTTGTGTTCACTCATTCCACACGGCCCGGTTTGGGCATCCGGGTGCGGACTGTAGCGCGGGCGGAGGCAAGCCGGCTATTGTACTTTGGTGCAGTACGCTGGGAAAGGGTCTAACACGCATAGCAGACATCATGCGAATTCTGATCGCCCTGTGCGCGGACGGGGTGAAATATGCGGGCCAGAGTGACTTCCTCATCAAAACCTGTACTGAATGAGTCAAGTTTTTGCGCCGCGCAGCGGCGCCCCTTAGCGAGGCGTCGCCTGCCAGTGACGAACGCGAACGCCCAGTCCAAACGATCTGGCCATGAGCCTCGCCGGTCCGAGGCGGAGCCTCACTAACCCCTTACTCCAACACGCCCGCTTCCTCCGTCAGTCGCACCAGCTCGGCGACCGACTGTACCTGAAGCTTGGCCATGATGTTCGCCCGATGTGCCTTGATGGTGCGCTCGCTGACGTCGAGGTTTCCAGCGATTTGCTTGTTCAACTGGCCGTGCACGACGTGTGCAAGCACTTCCCGTTCACGCGAAGTGAGAGTATCGAAGCGGTCGAGCAATTCCCGGCGCCGCGTCCGTTGCGCGCGCTGCCGAGCGTCGCGGGCCAGCGCGCGTTCGATGGCAGCGAACAGTATCTTCCCTTTGACTGGTTTGGTGAGAAAATCCTCCGCGCCTTGCTTGATCGCATGAACCGAAGTCGGAATGTCGCCGTGACCCGTCAGAAATATCAGCGGCAGCGGATGGTCGGCTGCGGCCAGCGCGTCCTGCAAGTCCAGCCCGCTGGGGCCGGGCATGTGGAGGTCCACGATGATGCACCCGGGTTGGTCTGCCGGCGGATGTGAGAGGAACTGGGTCGCGGAGGCAAACCCCTGAAACGCGTAGCCGCCCGCTTTGAGCAAACGCGCGATCGCGGTCAGGAACGAGGTGTCGTCGTCCACGACGAAGACGGTGGGCTGGGCGGGAGTCACGATTCCCCCTCCTCCGCTGCCACCGGCAACATCAAGCGAAACGTCGCGCCGCCGCCCGCCTGGTTCGCAGCCGAGAGCCGGCCATGATGCGCCTCGATGATCCGGCGCGCGATGGCCAACCCCATGCCCATGCCGTTGGGTTTGGTGGTGCAAAAAGGTTCGAAGAGACGCCCCAACTGGCTTGGCTCGATCCCGGGTCCGCAATCGCTCACCGCCACTTCCACGGCGCCTTGGTCATCGAGGCGGGTGTGCACAGTGAGGCGCCGCGTCTCGGGTGCCTGTCCGGCCATGGCTTCCATGGCGTTCATGATCAGATTCAGCAAGACCTGCTGCAGATGGACGCGGTCGCCCTGCACCGGGGGCAGTCGGGGTGACAATGCCGCGGCAATCGTTATCTTCCGCAACGCCGCATCGCCGCTGACCATGCGGACCACGGCTTGCACCACGGAATTCAAGTCGAGCGGCCTGAGCTCCATTTGGTGTTTCCGGAGCATGGAGCGCATCCGGCAGATGACTTCGCCGGCGCGCTCACTGTCTTTGCGAATGTCCGCGAGGATGTCGCGCAGTTCAGCCAGCGCGGGTGGATTCTGACTGAGAAACATCTCCGCGGCTTCGGTGTTGCTCAGGATGGCGCCCAACGGTTGGTTGAGTTCATGGGTGATCGAGGCGGCCAACTCACCCATCGTGGAGACACGTGACGCGTGGGCCAGCTCCGCCTGCTGTCGTTGCGCCTCGGCTTGCGCCTTCTCGCGTTCCGTCACGTCCAGCAACACGCCGAGCATGTGGACCGGCGCGCCGTCTCGAAAATGCGCGCGTCCGCGGGCGGCGATCCAGCGCGTTTGGCCGTCGGGCCGGACGATGCGGCATTGGATGTCGTAAATCGTCTGGTCCTGCAACGCGCGGTCCAGCGCGTGTTGCACCGCAGCCCGGTCGTCGGGATGCAGCCGGGCGAGGAACATCGGCAATGTCACGTGTTCACTGGCCCCCCAGCCGAAGATGTCTTTGGCTTCCGGAGTGGCTTCGATGGCTCCGCTCGCAACGTTCCAGGACCAAATGCCCGCCTTGGCCGAGGTCGTGGCCAAGCTCAATCGCTCCTCGCTTTGGCACAGCGCGCCCTGGAGCTTTCGGAGTCGGCGCCGATTTCGCCACAGCAGAAAAATGAGCAACCCTTCCAACAGACACACCGCATGGATGGCGATGAGTTGCCACTTGTATTCCTCCCAGAACGTCGGGACGCGGAAGCGCACTTCGCGGCCGGCGGGCAGGCTCGCCTCGCTGATGTCCCAACGGCGCAGCTCACGCCAGTCATAGGCGGGCTGACCGGGGCCGGTAGGGCGAACATCCGAGGGCGCCTCGCGACGAAGCAGTCTCAAGCCAACCCGGGCAGCCTCGCGTCCGAGCGCTTCCATCGAAATCAAACGCCCGCCGACAATACCGTTGCCGAGGTGATGTTCAAGGACGCCAAACAGAGGTGCGTTGGCCGCCGCATGAAGGATTCGGAGCGCGCGCTCCTGTTCGTAGGGCACGCCCGCCGCATCCATGGCCAGCATGCCGTAGAGCACCGCCGACCGCGGGGGCAGGCGGGCCACACGGGCGCAGATTTGGTCAAGCGTCAACTCGTTGACATAGCTGACGGCCACGCGGTTGGTAAAGGGCGCG
>DAOOQY010000720.1:0-3049 GCA_035389025.1 Verrucomicrobiota bacterium | reverse complement strand
TGCCTCTTCGAGCCATGCGGCCAGACGAACCTCCTGGCGTTCCTTCGCGCGGGCGCCACGGCCAGCTACGGCACGGTCGTCGAGCCGTGCAACTACACGGAGAAGTTCCCGGACCCAAGCGTCTATTTCTACCAGGCCCGCGGCTTCACCCTGGCTGAATGCTGCTATCAAAGCCTCGCCAGCCCGTATCAGGGTGTCCTGGTGGGCGAACCGCTGGCCGCCCCCTTCGCCCGCCCCGGCATGGGAACATGGGGCTTTCAAGACGGCCACGCCGCCTCGGCCAACGGAATCCGCTCACCCGACGGCGTCGCACTCCATGAACCGCCGCCACCACCCGAACCCCCGACGCTCGTGGGAACGACGAATCTCAGCCTGCGATTCCTGGCCGCGGATGCGACGCGCCCCTTGCAGCAGGTGGATTTCTTCCTGGACGGCGTCCTGGCATTCACGGTGACGAATCTGCCGCCCGCGGAAGGTAACGTGCTCTCGATCGGGATCGGTCCGAACAGCTTCGACTGGACGGTGCCGGCGGGGGCGACTTTGGAGTCTTTGACAACCAACCTCGCCACGTTGGTCAACAGCCAGTCCAATGCCACCCTCGTCGCCGCCACCGCGGTGGGCGATCGCCTCGAACTGACCTCGCTCCTGCCCGGACGATCCGGAGAGGAGGTCAGCCTCACCGCCATCGAGTCGCAGGGGAGCGCGCCGTCCCTGACGACCTTCGCCCACCCTGCCCAACCTCGATTCGTCGATTCCGCGGCGCGCCCATGGCGCTTCTACACGATCGACGCAACCGCGGCCGAAGGCGACGTCCTGCGATGCACGCTGATCAAGACAAACGGAGAAAGCATCACAGTCGGAGCCACCAACCAACCCGCCGGCACCACGGCCAATCTGGTTCGCCAGGTTCTGCAAGAAGTGAACGCATCCCCCATGCTGCAGGGGCCTGACGGGGTGTCAGCCGAGGACATCTTCGTCATGAGCGACAAGCTTGTCTCCTTCTTCCTCTATGCCCGCTCGCCGGGCCTCGCCGCAGCCCAGATCGAATGCGCGTGGACCGCTCCCGATCACTTCCAAATGGACCCGTCGGCGCCGGTGCGGCTTGATGAGAACGGACCCGATCTGACCCCTCGGAATCACCTCTACCTGACCGCCGGAAGCACGAATCTCGATCTGACTTTCCCCTTCGACACCGCGGCCTGCCCCGACGGCCATCATGAACTGACAGCCGTGGCCTATGAAGGCAGTTCGGTGCGGACTCGAACCCGCGCGACCACCCGAGTCCGCATCCGCAACACCCCGCTCGAAGCAACCTTGCGGTGTCCGGTCGGGCAGACCGAGTTCGCGGTCGAAGCCGCGGTGCCCTTCGATGTGATGGCGAATCGCACGGACATCGATCGGATCGAACTGTTCGGGACCGGGGGCTGGCTGGCAGCAATGACGAATGCGCAGACGGCGGCATTCGCCTTGCCGGGAACCGAACTCGGCGCCGGGCAACACAGCGTGGTTGCCGTGGTGACCGCCTCCGACGGCGCCCGCTACCAAACCGCGCCTGTTGAATTCCGGCTCATCGGACCCGAGGTTCCGGTCACCGTAGCCATTTCCCCAGCGCCGCCAACGCTCTCCTGGACCTCGGTGTACGGCCGCACGTACGAAGTGCTCGAGGGCGCGACAGCGACACACATCGGCGATGTGGCGGCATCGCTCACCGCATCAAGCACCGGCATCGCCTCCTGGCGAATCCCGATGCCGCTTCAAACCGCCCGGTTCTATCGAGTCCGCGCCCGCTGACCGGCGCGGCGTCCCGGCCCGTGTCCCGGCGTCCGTGTCGGGCTGTTCCGCGCCCAGCGCGTCTGGACATCGTCGGTGTTCTGTCGCCCGGTGAGGGCACCGGGCCTCCAACGGATGGAGACTCCCGCTGTAGGCCGCGTGCCCCCACGCGGCGCATACTCGATTCCCACCGACAACCTCCAGACGCGCCTTTCCGCGCCGAATCGCGTGACTGCAGCATTGCGTGACTGCGGCATTGCATCGAGACGGCGGAACGGGATAATGGTCCTCGAAACGGCATGCGGACTCTCTACAGCCTGGTGTTTACAATCGGTTTCTGTCTCAGTGCGCCCTTCTACTTCTGGAAGATGTGGCGCCGCGGGAACTGGCGCGATGGATTTCATCAGCGCTTCGGACGCTTCAGCGCCAGTGTCAAACACGCCGTCACAAACCGCCACGTCCTCTGGATGCATGCGGTCAGCGTCGGAGAAGTCAACCTGTGCGCCCAGTTGATTCGCGCCCTCGAACCGCGCGTGCCCAACCTCAAGATCGTGGTCTCGACCACGACCTCGACGGGCATGGGCGAATTGCGCAAGAAGCTCCCGACCCGCATCGAGAAGGTCTACTACCCGATCGACTTCCGGAACTGCGTCTCACGAGCCCAGGCGGTCCTCCACCCGGATGCCATCGTGCTCGTCGAAGCCGAAATCTGGCCCAATTTCCTCTGGAAAGCCCGCGCCCGACGCACGCCGGTCTTCTTGGTCAACGCCCGCCTCTCCAAACGCTCTTACCGGGGGTACCGCCTGTTCCGACCGCTGTTCCGACCGCTCTTCGCGACGCTCGCCGGCGTCGGCGCACAAACCGATGAGGACGCGGCGCGCCTGCTTCGACTCGGATGCCGCCCCGAAGCGGTGCGCGTGGTCGGCAGCCTCAAGTTCGACGCCGCCAAACTCGAAGAACGGCGCCTATTCGACGCCGCCGCGCTCCTGCGCCAGATCGGCGTTCCCGCCGACGCCCCGCTCCTGGTCGCCGGCAGCACCCACGCCGGCGAGGAAGCCCTCCTGGCTGACATCTTCCCGCGCCTCCGAGCGCGCTATCCCGACCTGTTCCTCGTCCTCGTGCCGCGCCACTTCGAGCGGGGCCGGGAAGTCGGACGCGAACTCGAAGCCCGCGGCGTCAAGTTCATCTACCGACGCGAGGTGACCGCCTCGACTCAACTGCCCGAGCGCAGCCTCGAATGCCTTCTGGTGAACACAACCGGCGAGCTCAAGGACTTCTA
>DAOOQY010000719.1:0-3049 GCA_035389025.1 Verrucomicrobiota bacterium | reverse complement strand
CAAGTACAAATTGCCGTTTGCCACGATCGAGCGGTTGGGCCTGCGCGCCTATCAGCACGCAATCGTCCTCTCGACTCACCTGCGCACGGTTGTGACGCGCGCCAACCCCCGCCTCCGGACGGTCGTCATTCCCAACGGCGTGAGCCCCGGTCTGATCGACCTGCCTGTCCGCCGCGATGAAAGGCACCTGCTCTTTCTCGGGCGGATCGATATCGAACAGAAAGGACTCGATCTCTGGATCGAGGCGCTCGCGGCCATCGCGCCCCGCCTCGCCCCGCCGGTCCTGATCGCCGGGGCCGGTCCCGCCCGCCAGGAACAGCAATTGCGCCGGCGCATCGCGTCGCTCGGCCTGGGCGGCAAGATCCGTCTCCTCGGCAAGGTCGATGGTGAGGCGAAGAGCGAGCTGCTTCGGGAGTCCTTCCTGATGGTCATGCCGTCGCGGTACGAGGCCTCGCCGTTGGTCCTGATCGAGGCGTTCTGTCACGCCGTGCCGGTCGTGGTGTTCGATATCCCCGACTTGGGCGATATCCCCGGCGATTGCTGTGTGAAAGTGCCCGCGTTCGACACCCGGGCTTTTGGCGAAGCGGTGCTCGATCTGATCACGGACGAAGCCCGGCGCCGCGCGGTGGGACGAGTGGCCAAAGCCTTTGCCCGGCGGTTCAGTTGGGACGATCTGGCGCGGCAATACGCCGCCTTTTTCGAGGAGATGCTTTCCGACACGGTTTTATGAATGCAGAGCCCGCGAGAGATACGGCAATCGGGATTGATATTGGCGGCACGAAGATGGCGTTGGGGATCGTCGATGGCTCCGGAGTCGTCCGCGCTCAGGTCGTTCTCCCCACCGAAGCCGAGGCCGGCTTTGATCGGGCGGTCGCGAGGCTGGGCGATGCCATCGAGGCGTTGTGCGGGGAGGCGGGGACGCCGGTGCGCGACCTGGCCGGAATCGGCATCGGGTGCGCCGGGCCGCTCGATCCGGGTCGGGGGTTGATCAACAATCCCTACACGCTCGCGGGATGGGACAAGTGCGACATTGTCACGCCGTTGCGGGCCCGGTTTGGTGTGCGCGTGCAACTCGAGAACGACGCGGATGCCGCCGCGATGGGCGAGTGTTTCGCGGGAGCCGGGCGCGGATTCGATCCGATTGTGATGCTCACGCTCGGCACGGGTGTTGGGGGGGCGGCGATCGTGCGCGGTGAAATCTACCGGGGCGCGAACGGCGAACACCCCGAACTCGGGCATGTGATTGTCTCGGATAACGGTCCGCCATGCTATTGCGGATGCCGCGGCTGCCTCGAATCGCTCGCGTCGGGCACGGCGATCGGCGCCTTCGGCCAGACGGAAGGCTTCGCCGACGCGCGGGCCGTGTTCGCCGGCGCGAGGAACGGAAAGACAGGCGCCCGGACGATTGTCGACCGCGCCCTCGCCGCGGCCGCGGCGGGGGCGTGGACGGTCTTTCACACCTTCCTGCCGCGGCGCCTGATTCTGGGCGGGGGCATCGCGGAAGAGCACTTCGACCTGTTTGCCGCAGCCATGAACCCGCGTCTCCGAGAAGCGACACAATTCACGGCGCAGGCCGTCGAGATCGTGCGTGCACAACTGGGCAACGCGGCCGGCATGATCGGCGCCGCGGCGCTTGTCCTTCGCTGAAGGGGCGAGAAAGCAAAGCGCCCGGGCGGTCAACGCCCGGGCGCGCGTATGTATGATCCGATGGCGCGCCGGCGGAGTCGCGAGGACCCGGCGGCGCGCACTGACGTCACTTGCGCAACTGGAAGAACTGGTTGCCAGTACCGATCGTCACGGTCGCCGGATTCTGCGTGCCGACCAGCGTCCATGTGGGCGCGGAGAGCGACGGGGTTGAATAGAGGCTGAAGCCCGCAGTCGCCGGCGCCCAACCGATGGTGAGGGTGCCAGCAGCAGCCCCCTTCGCAATCGTCATCGTCGGCGCCTCGCTGCTCACTGGCGGAGTCGGGTCATCGACCGGCGCCGGGTGCGTGAACACGGTGTAGAAGTTGATTTCGCTCAGCGGCAGGCCGGTGTTCGGGTTGATGAACGCCCCTTCGTTGGGCTTGTTGTCGAGGTTGATCTCGCCCTTGGCGGCCACGCAGATTTGGCGCGTCGTCATGGCGATGGTCATCTGATAGGTGCGAATGCCGCCGGTGGTCGCGACGTTGATGAAGGGGAAGAAGCTCGGCGTCAACGGCGTGATGGTCATGGTCGCCTCGTCGAGGGCCAGCACGCGGGCGGCGACCTGATTGGCTTCGTAGCCCTCCGGCAGGGCGGTCCAGCCCACAGTGATGCGATTGAGGGCGTCGACAGCGACGTTGACGCGATCGAAGCTGCCTGCGAAGGCGGGTTCGCTCACGTCGAACGTGGCAACGCGCTGCGGATCGCGGGTATCCCAGGCGGCGAGCTTGACGACTTGGGCGTCGGTGGCCTTGCCGAGCAGGAAGACATAGGGCGAATTGATGTGCCCGGCGAGCCGTGTGCCGTCGCCGCGGCCGGTGTCAAAGCTGGCGCCGGACGACGACTGAGGGATTGTGGTCTTGAGTGCGCCGGCGTTGTCGTAGACGTAGATCACGCCTTTGAACCGGGCGACAAACCCGCCCTTGATGGCGGCAACGTTGGCCCAGATCTGCTCGCTCTCCGTCCCAATCTCGAACGTCTCCTTCACCACCGTGCCGTCGGGTTGGATGATGACCGCCGTGGGCGCGCGGAACGGCGCGATCAAGTTGGAACGATCGTCAATGACCACGACGAAGTTGCCGTTGTCCAGGCACGCGACATCGCCGCCGAAACGGCTGATTTCAGGCGTTGTGCCCGGCGTCCCCGAGGCGAGGCGTCCCAGGTTGGCGTCGATCGCCTTTGTGAGCGGCGTCGGCGTCAATGCGGTCGTGTCGAGCGAGAAGACCTGCACGCAGCCGTAACGTCCATCGGCCCCGCGATCCATCCCGCCAGTCCAGCGTCCGTCGGTGTTGAAGAGACCAGGGTCAAGGGTGTGCGGCGAGGCCTCGCCGCCGACGATGTAATTCTGTGCGCCGGGGCGCTTGTC
>DAOOQY010000718.1:0-3051 GCA_035389025.1 Verrucomicrobiota bacterium | reverse complement strand
CCGCTTCCTCAAGCTTCTTCTGGGCGGCTTCGGCCTCGGCCTTCGGCGCCTCCTCGAGAATCGGCTTCGGGGCTTCCTCGACCAACTTCTTTGCATCGGCCAGGCCCAGGCCCGCCTTGACCTCGCGCACAGCCTTGATCACCGCGATCTTCTTGTCGGCAGGCACCGACACCAAAATGACGTCGAAGGTCGTCTTGGCCTCCGCCGCCGGCGCCTGTGCGCCACCCGCCCCGCCCGCCGCCGGCGCCGCCACAGCCACCGGGGCTGCTGCCGACACGCCCCACTTGGCTTCCAAATCCTTGACCAGCTCCGCAATCTCCAAAACAGTTGCGTTGCTCAGTTCTTCAACTACCTTTGCCTTATCCAGTGCCATGTTCTTTCCTTTCAGTCTCGTCGCCGTTCGCGGCCTCGAACGGTTTAAGCCCACCGGCCTGCGGACCGACGATTTACTTTGGTTATGTCGACAACACCGCGCCGACTTCGTTCAGTCGGCGCGGACATTCATTGAGCCGGCGCTCCGGCAAGCTTCTCGTTGTGGGCTTGCAGGACTCGGGCGAGCTGCGCAGCCGGCGTATTCAGAAGTCTGACCAATTGAGAGGCAGGCGCTTGGAATAATCCCAGAAGCTTGCCCCGCAGTGCGTCCAGCGGTGGCAAGTCGGCCAGCGCAAGCAAATCCTGCAAGGACAGACGCTGGTTGCCCAAATAGCCGAACTGCAACTTGGGCCTGTCAAACTCGCTCTGATAGACCTTGAGCACCTTCGCGGTCGGGGCGATGTCCTGCTTCCCGGTCACCACCGCAAGCTGCCCGTTCAACGTGCCGGCCAAGTCCGCCAGGCCCGCTTCTTTAACAGCCGCCTGGATGACCGAGTTCTTGACCACATGCAGCTCCGCACCCACCTTGGCCAGGCGCTTGCGCAACTCGGTGAAGTGCCCCACGTTCATGCTCCGGTACTCGACCAGGAGGAAGAACGGAGAGGCGTTGAGCCGGGCAACGTACTCGCGTGTCAGAAATTGCTTTTCGAGGCGCATAATTCGAAGTGGGTCAACTCAGGTTGAAATCCCGCACATCGAGCCGGATGGCCGGACTCATGGTGCTGGACAATGTGCAATTGGTCAGGTAGGTGCCCTTGACGCTCGACGGACGAGCCCGAATCACGGCCTCGATCACGGCCCGCCCGTTGTCGACGATCTGTTCGGCGGAAAAGCCCACCTTGCCGATGGGCACGTGGACATTGCCCGCCTTGTCGATCTTGTACTCGACCCGACCCGCCTTCACTTCCTTCACGGCCTTGGCCGTGTCGTCGGTCACCGTGCCCGTCTTGGGATTCGGCATCAAACCGCGCGGCCCGAGCACCTTGCCCAGCTTGCGGACCTCGGACATGGCCTCGGGGGTGGCCACCGCCACGTCGAAATCGACCCAGCCTTCCTGGCATTTCTTGATGAGATCGTCGAAGCCCACGTGCTCCGCTCCGGCATTGCGCGCCGCGTCCGCCGCGGCCCCCGGCTTTGCGAAAACCAGAACACGCACCACCTTGCCGCTGCCGTGAGGCAGAGGAACGGTCCCGCGCACCATCTGGTCCGACTGCTTGGGGTCGACCCCAAGGCGGAAGGCCAACTCGACCGTCTCGACGAATTTCGCGCGAGGGAACTTGGTCAGGAGGGCGACGCCTTCGGGGAGCGGATAGGACTTGCTCGCGTCAACCATTGCGAGCGCTTTGCGATATCGTTTGCTGTGTTTCTTTGCCATGTGTTTGCCGCGGTGCTGACGAGCTGATGCTCTCCCGCATTGCCAATGTTATCCAACAACGTCAATGCCCATGCTGCGCGCCGTGCCCGCGACAACGCGGATCGCGGCCTCCTGATTCACGGCATTGAGGTCCTTCTGCTTCAGTTTCACGATGTCCAGCACCTGCTGCCGCGTCACCTTGCCGACCTTCTCCTTGTTCGGCGTCTTCGAGCCCGAGGCAATCCCCGCCGCCTTCTTGAGCAGCACGGCGGCCGGCGGCGACTTGGTGATGAACGTGAACGACTTGTCCTGATACACGGTGATCACCACCGGGATGATCATGCCCGTCTGGTCCCGGGTCGCCGCGTTGAATTCCTTGCAGAACCCCATGATGTTGACGCCATGCTGGCCCAGCGCGGGCCCCACCGGGGGCGCGGGATTGGCCTGCCCGGCCGGAATCTGCAACTTGATGACACCCGTGATTTTCTTCGCCATATCGAAAGTCTAGGCTTTTTCCACCTGCCAATACTCCAATTCGACCGGAGTGCTCCGGCCAAAGATGTTGACCGTGACCTTGAGCTTGCCACGCGTGGGATCGATCTCCTCGATGACCCCGCTGAAATTCAGAAACGGTCCGTCGTTAATCTTCACCGTCTCGCCCACCTCGTAACTCACCTTGGGCCGCTCGGTGTCCTCGGACTCGGAAATCTGCGACTTGATCGAGTCGATCTCCTCCTGCGTGGTCGGTGTCGGACGGTCGCCGCCGACAAATCCGATGATGCCCTGGGTGTCGCGGAT
Source organism: Verrucomicrobiota bacterium (assembly GCA_035389025.1). Taxonomy (GTDB): domain Bacteria; phylum Verrucomicrobiota; class Verrucomicrobiia; order Limisphaerales; family J093; genus MWFF01. The sequence goes on along the minus strand of DAOOQY010000718.1, from coordinate 527 downwards.
GAAATACCAGGGTTTCTCGATGACGCGCTGGTTCTCATCGAGCAACGCCATTTCGATAAACACATACCCCGGGTAGAGCTTGCGGGTGGACACGCTCTTCTTGCCGCCCCGCACCTCGGCCACGCGTTCCATGGGCACCAGCACCTCGTGGATGTACTCGCCCATCTCTTCCGGAACGATCCGCTTCTCGATGCTCTCTTTGACCTTGAGTTCCTGCCCTGAAAGCGTGTGCAGGACGAACCACTGGCTCTTCATGGTAGAACTCGATGACATGCGCGCGCCTCAGCGGCTCAGAGCTGGGGAAGCACCCCGCGAACAAGCTTGAGAATGAAAAAATCGGCGAGAACGATCATGAGGCTCAGGATCGCCGTGCTAATGAGCACCACCACCGTCGAGCCCGCAAGCTCGTCCCGTGAGGGCCACGTGCACTTCCTGAGTTCCTCGCGCGTCTCGACGAAATAGGTCGAGAGCTTCATCAGGTGCCCCTTGCGCCAGAGATAGGCGAAGACGCCACCGATGATCACCAC
>DAOOQY010000717.1:0-3054 GCA_035389025.1 Verrucomicrobiota bacterium | reverse complement strand
GTTCGAGGCGCTCATGATCACTTGGGTCCTGGCTTTGGGCAACTTCTCGGTGCCCGCCATCCTCCAGATCAATGTGTTTCCCGCCGAACTCTGGATTCGGTTCAGCACCAATCTCGATTTCGTGGGAGCCGCCCTCCTGAGTCTCCCCCTCGTTCTGCCCCCTGCGGCCCTGGCACTCTGGCTGCGACGCCGCCCCTTGCGCTGGCCCAGGCTCGAGCCTGCGTTGGCAGCCGATCTTCTGCGCCGGCGCCTCGGGCGCTGGTGGTGGGGCAGCGCAGGCGTCGCCAGCCTGCTCTTGATTCTCGGCGTCTGCCTGCCCGTGGTCGAACTCGCCAACTCGCCCCGCACCTGGAGCGAACTGCCCGGCGCCTGGGCCGCCGGCGGCGGGGCGCTCTGGGCTTCTTTCCACGTCGCCGCCTTGACCGCCACCTTGGCCGCCGGCCTCGGTCTGGCGGCGTGGCGATGGTCCGCGGGACAACCCCTCTGGATTCTGTGGCTGACGCCCGGCGTGTTCCTCGGCGTTGTCTGCATCTTCCTCTTCAATCGCTGGCCCCTCACCCCCTTCTACCAGAGCAGCGGCGTGGTCATCCTCGCTCTCACTCTCCGGTACGCCGCCATCGGATGGCAGGGAGCGCGCTGGGCCCGCCAAACCCTGGACCCCGACTTCGACGACGCGGCGCGGTTGGATGGCGCGAGCCGCTGGGAGCTGTTCCGCCGGGTGCGCTGGCCCCAGATCGCCGTCCCGCTGGCCGCGCTCTGGTACGTGATCTATCTCCTCACGCTCTGGGACGTCGAAACCGTCCTCCTGATCGTGCCGCCCGGCGGGGAGACGCTGGCCTTGCGAGTATTCAACCTGCTGCACTACGGCCACAACGCACAAGTCGATGCGCTCTGCCTCATCCTGCTTGCCCTGGCTCTGGCGCCGCTGGCCGCCTGGCAGGCCGCTCGAACATGCGGCCTCGGCAGGGCATTGCGCATTCCGATTGGTGCGGTTCTGGCTGGCCTGTTGGCCGGCTGCTCGCAGAACGCTCCCGGACATGCGCCACTCGATAGCGAGTTGTTCGCTCGAGTCGAAGTCTGGGGCACGCGCGGGGTGGGTCCGGGTCAGTTCAGCAAACCGCGATCCGTGACAGTCGATCGGGCGGACAATGTCTACGTGGTCGACATGACGGGGCGGGTGCAGAAGTTCTCCCCTTTGGGCGAATGGTTGCTGGCCTGGCAGATGCCCGAGACGGACCTGGGCAAGGCGAAGGGAATGGGGCTGGACCGCGACGGACGGGTGATCGTCGTCGAGCCGCATTATTCGCGCGTGAACCATTTCTCGACTGAAGGAAGAATCGAGCGGCAGTGGGGCTTGCACGGCACCAACGCGGGCCAACTCGCCTTCCCTCGAGCCGTGGGGGTGAACAGTCGCGGCGAACTCTGGGTGAGCGAGTACGGCATCGTCGAGCGGGTGCAACGCTTCACACCCGATGGCGCGTCGCGCCTGGCCGGATTCGGGCGCTACGGCCCCGGCCCGGGCGAGTTCAATCGCCCCGAAGGGTTGTGCGTCGACGCGCAGGACAGGCTGTTCGTGGCCGATTCGTGCAATCACCGGGTCCAGGTGTTCGCGGACGACGGACAATGGCTGGCCGGGCTCGGACAGGCCGGGTCCGGCTCAGGAGAACTGAGCTACCCTTACGACGTCGCCGTCGACCGCGCCGGCAACCTCTTCGTCTGCGAGTTCGGCAACAGCCGCATCCAGGTCTTTGACGCCCATCATCGCACGCGCGAAATCATCGGACGCGTCGGCGCCGCACCGGGCCAGTTCAACAACCCGTGGGGCATTGCCCTGGACTCGAAGGGGAATCTGTACGTGGCCGATGCCGGCAATCACCGCATCCAGAAACTCATCCGCCGCCCCGGGACCGCCTGATGCCCTTTCAATTCACCCATCCTTGGTGGTTGCTGCTGCTCCCCGCGGTCTCGGGGTGGGTGCTCTGGCTCGCCTCGCGCAGCTACGTCCAGACCGGTCCCTGGCGGCGGCGCGTCGCGCTCGCGCTGCGGCTGATCGTCGCCTGGGCCCTTGTGCTCGGTTTGGCAGGCATGCAGTGGAAGCGTCCGCTCGAAGGACTCAACATCTACTTCCTCCTCGATCGCTCCGACAGCATCCCTTCAGCCCAGCAGGAAGCCGCGCGGGAATACGTGAACCGGGCTGGCGCGGCCAAGAAGACAATCGACAAGGGAGGCATCGTCGTGTTCGGAACCGCCGCCAGCATCGAGACGGCTCCCAACCCGAAGGTCGACGTCCCCAAAATCCACGCCGTGGTGGGAACCGAACGCACCGACATTGCCGGCGCCATCCGGCTCGGCACGGCCGCGTTTCCCGAGACCGGCCAGAAACGGCTCGTGCTGCTCTCGGACGGCAACGAGAACCTCGGCGAAGCGATCGGAGCCGCCCTCGCCGCCCGCGCTCTGGGCGTGAGCATCGATGTCGTCCCGATGGGCATTTCCCGGGGCGGCGACGTGAGCGTGCAGAAGGTCACGGTGCCGCCGCTTCTCAAGAAGGGGCAGACGTTCGAAGTGAAGATTTTCGCGCAGACGGACACCAACCGCGAGGCGACGCTGCGTCTGTTCCGCAACGATCAGTTCCTGGGCGAGCAGAAGATCGAACTCACGGCGGGCAAGAACCTGTTCGCCTTTCCCCAGACGCTGTCCGAACCCGGCTTCTACAACTACGACATCCAACTCGAAGCCGCCGGCGACCGGGTGCCGCAGAACAACCGGGCCGGCACGTTCACCAGCGTGCGGGGCGATCCGCGGCTCCTGGTGGTGTCGGCCGACCCCGCCCAGGACGCCCCCTTGGCCAACGCCCTGCGCGCCTCGAAGCTCGAAGTCGAACTGACCGATCTCGGCGGTTTCCCGAGCACTCTGGCCGAGTTGCAGGGATTCGACGCCATCTTCATCAGCAATCTCGCCGCGGGCGATCTGGGGACGACGACAATGAGGCTGATCGAGAGCGCGGTGCGCGATTTCGGCGTGGGCCTGGTCTGCGTCGGTGGCGACCAGACATAC
>DAOOQY010000716.1:0-3061 GCA_035389025.1 Verrucomicrobiota bacterium | reverse complement strand
CCGCGGAACACGTAGGCGATGAGGAAAGTGATATCCGCAACAGCCAACTTTCCATCCGCCGTCACATCCGCCTCGGCAAGGCAGTCCGGTGCAGGCCCGCCGCGAAAGACATGGTTGATGAGGAACGTGATATCCACGACCGTGACCTTGTCCTCTTCATCGAAATCAACATTCCCTCTGATACCGTTGCAGCACTTGGTCCACTCAGCGATTTAGGCGGAGACCAGGCTGCCTGCGACGGTGAAGCGGCCGCCTGCGATCAGGGTGCGGTCGAACACGGTCAGGGCATTGACCCAGTCATTCATTCCCGAGCCAAGCGGCGACCAGGTGGAACCGTCCGAAGCGGCAATGTAATTGGCACTGGTCCCGCCTGCCGCGGTGAAATAGCCGCCTGCGATCAAAGCGCCGTTGAACACGGTCAGGGCGTTGACGGCATCATTCATTCCCGGCCCGAGCGCAGGGAATCCGTCCCCCGCGGCCAGCACCCACGCTTTCGGTCCCCGTCGCGGTCGGACACGACTGCCACGCCCGTGCTGCTGGTCGGCAGTACTCGAGGTCACATCTTGGCCGCCTACACAAAGAAGGCCAGATCCTCGCTGCCCTGTGCGACTACCTATTGGTCAACCTTCATGAGCTGCTCGACCTTGTGCTGGAGTTCGTCAAGGCGCTGACGAATTGCGGAGTTGTCCGCGTTCAACGACGAGTTCTCCTTTGCCAACTGCTTGACCGCTTCCACCAAGACGGCGGTGAGCCGACCATAGTCGACGGCGCGGTAATTCTGGTCGCCCCAGGTCGTAACCAACTCCGGAAGTACTTTCTCAACCTCCTGTGCGATGACGCCGATTTCCCGATGACCGGAGGACCGTCCGAGGGAGTCGTATCGCTCATTCCAATCGAAAGAAACGCCGTTTATCTGCTCGATCTTCTCAAGGGCGTCGACAATTGGCGCCACATTCGCCTTGAGACGGTCGTCCGACGAAGTGGGGAAGCTGGTCGCGTGGCATGAGCCCGCAACATCGAGCTTGTAGCCGGGTGTGGAGGTACCGACACCGACGTTGAGATTGGGTAAGAGAGCGATATCACCGACGTCGGTGGCCAGATAGCCGTCGGTGCCATTGTGGTACATCTCTATCCGACTGCCCCAGCCCGACGGATTTCTCCCGTAGACCGCAAGGTGCGCGTCATACGATCTGTTACCCGTGAATCCGGAGTAGAAGCCGAAGTACTGATCCTCAGTGTCGTCTCCTTCCAACGTCCCAAGCTGATTATTGCTGAAAAAGATGCCGCAGCGGCCGGGATCATTGTGACTGTCGGTGTGAAGTGTCAATCCTCCGATGTGTTCTGAGAAGCGGGTGATCTTGACGTTACCAGTGAAGAATCCGGCCGAATCACCGAAGCCGCAGACCGCCTTGCCGTAATAAGCCAGTGCGCCGGAGCAGTCTGCCCAATGACCTGAGCCGGTATCAGTCTGGGCAAGAACTCCAGTACGGTTCGACGCGATAGTGACTATTGCGCCTCCGGAATCATTTAGCGCCAATAACCCCTCGTCGTACTTTCCTATCGCTTCAGCAAGAATCGCGCGTGTATCCTCGCCAAGCGTCGCGTAGTTGCCGCTACTGCTATGCTCTCCCATAATCCCATAGGTGGAGCCTTTCCCATAGACTCCGCGCCGCCCGAGCCCGTACACTCCTAGACCGAACGCACTTGAAGCGTATACCCCTGTGCTGTCTGTACTGGAAGCGCGAATGCCGACCCCGGAAGTACACTCGCCGAATATACCAACTTCGTTTGCCTGCTGGGCTGAACCTGCAACGCCAAAATACTCACCTCCCAGCGTTCCACTGCAACCGGAACTGGTGTCCTTTCCGAACACGCCGTCATTCAGGCCTCCCAGATAACCGTAGTTGTGCGAGGTCGGATGTTCACCGAACACTCCCTTGCTCCCCGTCCCGTAGATACCATACTTAGACGCACTGGAGCCTTGCACGCCATAGCCCGAACCGCAATAACCAAAGACTCCAGCTGAACTGCCGCTCACTGCACTGCCGGAAATCCCGTGCCCCGATCCACTGGTTGCACTGTAGAGTGCAGGAGTTGGGTTGGCGGCGTTGTCGAGGTTGAAGTATGCGGTGCCGCCCGTTGCATCGGTCATGGTGACATCGAGTTTGTTGTTCGCTCCATTCGTACCTATCGAGACCTTGTCGGTGAGCGTCGTCAGCCGGACCGTAGGTCCGCCGTCGGTCCACCCGCCGCCACCGCCGGCGACTCCGAAGGCCATGGCTGCCGTATCGGCGAATAGCGCCTTAAAGGCGAAGGGGACGGTGTTCAGTTTCACGCGGGGGATGATTTCCGGGTCCGCGCCTACTTTGATGCCAAGGTACCGCGTGGTGTCGCCGGTGAAGAGTGTGCTCGGCAGGGCCGTGGAATCCCCGAGAGTATAGGCAAACAACCCCCCGATTACGGTGACGTGTCGGTAGCCGTTGTCCCAGAGAACCACCCCCTCGGTTGGAGCGTTGTAGATGACGAAGCGAATCAGATAACTGCCGTCGGGAACATTGGCGCCAGCCGATGTGGTTAGCCGTCCCTGGTAAGTGAACGTGGTTGGAACGGCGGCGAGCGCCAGCGCTGCGGCGCACGCCACAATGAGCATGGCCGAAATGAGTTTGGATATGAGATGAAGTCGCTTCATGGCGGATTCTCCTTGGCTGTTGATGATCATATCTTCCCTGCGAGTAATGGAACGTTCCGACAGGAACCGAACTGTTCGCTGTCGATGATTCGATATGAATAAGATAGCCCCATTTGCATATTTGTCAACGCTGTATTGAACGGGGTTTGGCTGCTCCGAGCCGGCAGTGCAGACGGGATGCTCACGCGTGACCGCCGCTGGGGGGGAGCGGCGTGGGGGGTAGTTCGCAGGCTATGGATTCGTTGCTGTCGGGCGCTTGACGAAACGCACAACCCCCAACTCACTTCTAATGCACGGCACCGGTCCCGAGCAGCTTTCACCTCGGTTAGCGGCCGCGGTCCACAAAGAGAAGGCCCGTGACCGAGGCCACGA
>DAOOQY010000715.1:0-3062 GCA_035389025.1 Verrucomicrobiota bacterium | reverse complement strand
TGTGGTTGAAGAAGTCGCCGGACTGCCGGGCCATGTCGACAAACCGGCTTTGGCCATCCCAACGCGCCAGGACCGATTCCTCCATGTAGAGGTGATGGGGATCGCCGTTGGCGATGAAAAGGTCGACGTACCCGTCGTTGTCGTAGTCGTTCAACAGGCCGCCCCAGCCGGTGTACTGGCCGCACAACAGCGCCACCCCGCTCTGGGCGGTGACATCCATGAACAAACCGCGCTTCACCTGGAACAGCAAAGAACTGTATCCCATGTCGGGAATCAGCAGGTCCAAAAGGCCGTTCCGATCCACATCCGCGACGAAAGGCCCCATCGACGACACGCCCTGGCCCCCCTCGCCGAAAGCGGTCCCGGCCTCGGCTGCCAGGTCCTTGAAGCGCCCTGCGCCGTCGTTCACCCAGAAGTTGTTCGGCATCGCGTCGTTGGTGACGTAGATGTCCACGTCGCCGTCCCCGTCGAGATCGGACGCCACGCCACCCATGCCGCGCCCGGTCGGTTCCCAAAGGCCCGCCTCCCGGGTCACTTCGGTGAACGTCCCGTCGCCATTGTTGCGGTAGAGATGATCGGGCTGGCCGGGATACGAGAGCGGTCCCGGGAAATTGTCGGCCTTGTAGTAGGCCCCCGTGCGCTGGAAGGCCCCTTTGTCATAGTCGAGGTAATGAACCACGAACAGATCAAGAAGCCCGTCGCGATTGTAGTCCAGCCACGGCGCCGCCAGCGCCCAGCCCGGACTGCTCACACCCGCCTTCTCCGTCACATCCGCAAACGTGCCGTCGCCGTTGTTCCGATAGAGAATACTCCGGCCGTAATTGCAGACATAGAGATCCAGATCGCCGTCGCGATCGTAGTCCGCCGCGGACGCCGCCATGCCGTAACTGTCCTCGCCCCCGGCCACCCCGGCCTTCTCCGTCACATCCGTGAACGTGCCGTCGCCGTTGTTCCGATAAAGCGCGTTCCAAAGCTTCCCCTTCAGCGAGCGTCCACGGTTGTCGCTGATATCCGGATGCCATCGTCCATTGACGAAGTAGATGTCAATGAAGCCGTCATTGTCATAGTCGAACAACGTTCCGCCGGGCCCCGTGGCTTCGGCGATGTTGCTCATGTCCAGATCGCCCAGGCTGTGCTTGAACCGCAGACCAGCCGATTCGGTGACGTCGGTGAATGTGGGCCACGGCGGTTCGGCGGCGCTGAGAACAAAAAGCAGCCCCGCAACGAACGCCGCCGGCGGGACGCCTCCGAATCGGCGGTCCATGCTCGATCTCTTCATTGGTCCATGCATCGAATCATCTTCCTGATTGTCCAACAGCCGCCGGGGGCGCCTCACCCTGCGCCCCGGCCTCGGCGGGTGTCGTCCCTTTCACCGGATCGAGCGGGGCGCCCAGATCGATCCATTGAATGATCGTCCGAACACTTTCCGCGGACAATGCATTGCCCGCGCCTGCGGGGGGCATCTGCCTGACGTCGCGGGGCCCGGCCAGGACATCCATCGCCTTCTGGTCCCACGGACGGGTGGTGTTCTGACCCACCAACTGCCAGATCAGCCAACTCGTCCGAGCCCGCCCGGCGTCCACGTAGCGGCCGGGGAGCGGCGCCGTCGACGACGGACGCACGTCGGATTCCGCCGGCGCCATCAATGCCGCGTAACTCTCTTCGAGGCCGGCATGGGCGGACGGATCGCTCGCCATCGGCAAATGCAGCGGGGTGCTCCCGCCGCCGTGGCACTCGGCCGAGGCGCAGTGCCGGCGCAGCAACGGCGCCACCTCGACCCGGAACGAGACTGACCGGCGCTGGTGCGGTGGCAGGACCAATCGGGTCGAGGGACGGCGCAGCGCCAGCACGTACTCGTTCTCCGGAATGCGCTCGGGATCCTCGTGACAGCCAATGCAGCCCCGCGTCTCCTTCGGCTTCACCCAAATCCATCCGCAGGTCCCCAACGCGAGCCCGCGCTCATCGAGCGTCTGAAGCAGGAGCGGCGTGTCTGCCGGCACTTCCACGTTGAACGACCCATCGGCCTCGACGGGGGCCTCCCCGATCAGCCGGCGCGGCAGGAATGGCCAATGGGGTTCGTTCTTGGCGGTGACAACAGGAGACTCGAGCACGCCCTCGACAAACCGCACCCGCTTCACCGCGCCCGGCGGCAGATGCGCCTCCCGCATGGTGTCGGCGATGGAGCAATTCAAACCGTAAAAAGTGCCGGTGCGAAACCTCGGTTCAACGACGGTGGAATGTCCATCCGGCCGCCGACGTGGTTGGACGGCCACAGCCTGGACCTCGTCATATTCCGGAGTATCGAAAACCACGTGCGTCTGGCCCCGATCGATATCCATCGACACGATCCCCCACGTCCCTTCACCCCCAACGTCCCGCTGCGCAACAAGCACCGTGTTGTCCCGCCACGGCGCGGGGTGCAGGAAGGACTTCGAGGCATCCTGGCTCAGACGCCTGTAGGTCGCATGCGGGCGCCGTTCCTCCACACAAGCCAATTGACCGCCTCCATCCCGAGACACCGAGTTCAACTCGACAAACACCACGATCCCGCGCTCGGTCGCACACGGCATCTGTTGGATGGATGCCCCCGTTCTCCCGCCATAAAGCTCCATGTCAGCCCCCTCGACATGAATCGCGTAGAGTCCGTGCCGGCCCAGGGTCCGGCCCGGCTCGAACGGGTGCGATTCGGCGCAGTAGATCACCCGCCCATCCCACATCTGGAATGGATCGAGACTCTGGTGCGGCGTGTAGGTAAGCCGCCGCAACTCCGTCCCATCGAGCTTGATGTTGTAGAGGCTCGAGACGGCAGGGCGCCCGATGCCGCCCGGGGCCGGCTCGACCCCGACAAACACAGTCGTGAACCACGGCTCCGGAGAGTCCAGTGTGAACAGAGTGCTGACGTAAATCGGGCTCCAGGCGTCCATCTGCTCCGGGCTGACCGCGCGCACACCGCTGCCGTCCAAACCCATCTCCCATATCCGCCAACGGTCGCCCCCCGCCCTCCGCCCCGCGAAGAGAAGTCGACCGGCATCGAACGACACGTTCGGATCGCAGGCCGATTC
>DAOOQY010000714.1:0-3066 GCA_035389025.1 Verrucomicrobiota bacterium | reverse complement strand
GATCGACCGGTTGACCGCAGCCGGCGAGGCCTCCGCAGCGGCCGCGTCGATCGAGTTTGTTTATGAGGACGTCGCCGACTCGATGACCCGCGGTCGATCGTGGCGGGGCACTGCCTATCAACTGGGCGAGAAGGTCTACACGCACGGCATCGCGTTCAACGCCACCAAGCATCTGCGCGTGCGTTTGGGGCGCCCGGCGCAGCGGTTCACCGCGGATGTGGGGCTCGAGAACAACGACGACACCCAGCGCGGTGAGGCGACGGGCGCCGGCTCAGTCACTTTCCATGTGCTGGTGAGTGGGACGGAGGTTTTCGCGTCGCCCGTGATGCGGCGCAAGGACGGGCCCCGCGCCATCGACATCCCGCTCGAGGGGGCGTCCGAGTTCGAGATTCGCGTCAAGGACGGCGGCGATGGGCGGGGGTGGGATCAGGCATTGTGGGCGGAGGCCGTCGTGACCCTCGAAGACGGCAGCCGGGTCCGTTTGCAGGATTTGCCGTGGGCGGATGCGGCGGGCGCCAACCCATTCGCGGTCTCCTTCGTGTGTGGCGGCACAAACAGCGCGGGCTTGCTGCCGCAATGGCCGCGCGCGATCGAGGCATCATCGAGCCGCCCGCGACGTCTTGACCGGACAATCGTCCGGCGCGATCCGGCCACGGGACTCGAAGTTCGGATCGACGCGGCGCTTTTTGCGGACTGGCCCGCGGTCGAGTGGGTGGCGCGCCTCAAAAACACCGGTTCGAGCGACACGCCGATTCTCGAAGCGATCCAAATCCTCGATGAGGTTCTACCTGTGTCCGTGTCGGGCCAGGCCAAGCTGCATTGGGCCAAAGGCGCGGTGGCTTCATTCGACGACTTTGCGCCGGAGGAGACCGTTCTGAAACCGGGCGTGAAGCTTCATCTGCAGCCCGGCGGCGGTCGGTCGTCGAGCCAGGTGATGCCGTTTTTCAATGTCGAGGGAGCGGACGGTGGCGTGGTGGCGGCGATCGGGTGGAGCGGTGAATGGGCCGCGGACTTCGTGTGCGGCGCGCGCGGCCAGGTGACCATGCGTGCCGGCCTGGCGCAGACCCGTCTGCGGCTGCGTCCGGGCGAGGAGATTCGCACGCCGAGCCTGGCGCTGGTCTTTTACACGGGAGACCGGTGGCGCGGGCAGAATCTCTGGCGCCAATTCGTGTTGGCGCACCACCGTCCGCACCTTGACGGCAAGCCGCTCGTGGCCCCCATCACCTCCGGCAACTGGGGCGGCACGCGCGCCGAGGTCCATCTCGACAACATCGCCAAGATGATCCGGCACGACCTGCCCGTGGCGTACTACTGGATCGACGCCGAGTGGTACGGCACCGGCGGCTGGCCGGTCAACGTCGGCCGCTGGGAAGTGAAACGCGATCTTTATCCGAACGGATTCAAGCCGCTGAGCGACGCGCTGAGAAAGGATGGGCGCGAACTCATGTTGTGGTTCGAGCCGGAGCGGGTGTTCAAGGGAACGCCCTGGCACGCGGAGCGGGGCGACTGGCTTCTCGATGTTAAAGGCGACAACCTGCTGTTTAACCTCGGGATTCCTGAGGCGAGGCAATTCCTCACCGATTTCATCCTGAGCAAGGTGGACGAATTCGGGCTGGGCTGTTATCGGCAGGATTTCAACATGGACCCGCTGCCGTTTTGGCAGAAAGCGGACGCGCCCGACCGGCAGGGGATGAGCGAAATCCGATACATCGAGGGCCTCTACGCGTTCTGGGACGGCCTGCTGGCCGGCCGCCCCGGGCTGATGATCGACAACTGCGCCAGCGGCGGACGGCGGATCGATCTCGAAACGCTCGGGCGCGCCACGCCTTTCTGGCGCAGCGACGGACCGCGCGATGCGATCGCGCACCAATGCCACACGCACGGATTGCTCGCTTGGGCGCCGCTCAGTGCGACCAGCCAGGACCGTCCTGGCGACGACTACGAGTTCCGGAGCAGCATGTGCAGCGCGCTCTGTCTGAACTGGTGGCACACAGGCGATGCGCCGGCGAAGCCGATTCCACCGGACTTCCCGTTCGATTGGGCGCGGGCGACCCTGGTCCAGTACCTGGGTCTGCGCGATTATTACTACGGCGATTACTATCCGTTGACCACCTACTCGCAGGCGCGCGATCAGTGGATGGCCTATCAACTCGATCAGCCGGAGCTGGGACGCGGACTGGTCGTCGTCTTGCGGCGTCCCGACAGCCCCTACGAAGGGGCTCGCATCCCTTTGCGCGCCATCGATGTTGCGGCGACCTACGAGATCACGAACCTGGACGCCAACGACAAGACCTCGATCGGCGGCCAGGTTCTGGCGCAGCAGGGAATCCCCGTCGCGATCGACCGCAAGCCGGGCTCGGCGCTGTTGACGTATCAGCGTCGATAGCGGCCGCTTACTTGAACGCCTCTTGCAGGGCGGGCGTGGTTCGGGCGGAGGCGTCGGTTCGGATCAGGCGCTCCTGCTCGGCCAGGTTGTTGGTGAGCGCGCGCCACAATCCCTTTGCCACGTGGGATTCGATGTCGACCGACGGTCCCGAGCCGAGAACGGCGCCAAACAGGCCGCCCCCCTTGAACATGACGTCGTTGTAGGCATCGCGCAGCCTGGTTTGGACTGCGGCCTTCTGGACCAAGGCGAGCAACTGTGATTCCAGTTCGGCTCCGTGGGTGTTGGCAAACAACTGCGTGGCTGCTCCGGGTCCTCCCTTGACCCCCACGGCCGCCTCATCGGTCTGGATTTGAGCCGCAGTCTTGGTCAGCAACGCCACCGCCTCGGGCGCGGCCTTTTCCGCCGTGACGTTCATGGCGGTGAGAAGGTCCTGTGTCTTCTTGCGGTCAAACGATGTGACGCCCTGGGGGACCTGGATTTGTTGGGTCAGGTTGCTCGAGAAGCTGCCGGCGGCGCTCACCTTGTTCGAGGAGGTTGTCAGTCCTTTGACCAGCAGGTCGCGAATGACCTGCAACGGATCGGGTTGGGGCTGCGCGGGGGCTGTCTCGACCGCTTTCTCGGGTGGTGTCTCGGCCGGCTTGGCTCCCGTGATGGGGATCAAGCCTGGGATTGCCGGCTTG